>NZ_FWZT01000010.1 GCF_900177345.1 Pseudobacteriovorax antillogorgiicola | reverse complement strand
GTTTTGACAAACTCAAGTCAAGCTTTGAAGCCATGATCTGCTTAGCGCTTTGCGAGATCAGCTTTAGGAGAATCGATTCGTCAGACAGAGCCTAGTTCAAGGCGATCTGATTTTTTGCTGAGCTCTTCAATGTCAGGTATTTCTGCGAGGCTAGTCGTATAAAGATTAGTAGTGTCGTTGTAATGGGTGATTCCTCTGAACGAGGTCACTCTCTTTCCGTTGACCTCGATTGGAACATTCTCGTGGATGACTAGCTTGGAGGGGCGGCCTTCGGCAAACTGGTGTAAGAGTTTGCTTGCTTTTTCCCCTAAGTCTCTAATATTGTTTATTTCATTTAAGGCGATATTGGAGTCGACTGAAGAAACAGTCCCATCTTCTTGCCATGATATGCTAATTCCACTGATGGTCTTACTCACAACGATTCTATCTCCTCTTTTACAATAGGTTTATTCGGTTCGAGGTGAATCGATGTAAGTGACAATATAGTAAAGTTTGTTTCTCACATAAGGCTATTCACTCTAGTCACATCCGCTTCTGGCCTCGTATTGAGTCCACCGTAGTGAGCAGTCTAGTTGAATTTACGCATGAGGTAGAGATCTGATGTCACCTATTCTTCTTCCGAGCCTTTCGAGCTGCTTTTCTTTTATCCTTCCGGGCTTTTAGCTTCTTGTCCTCGGCTTCAGTAGACTTTGGCATCATCCAGTCTGGCAAAGAGGTTGTAAAAGTAAGCTCCTCATCATGGTAGCGCTCTTGGTAGTCTGGGTTAAGAATATCAGCGTTCCTATTTTCACTGACAACCGACACCCAGTAGGGACCAGATAGTTTCATGTGCTTTTCATAAGAGTCACTTCCTTCACCGTAGTATAGCAGCATCTTACTTAGCACCATAGATTCAAGCTGCTCTTTATATTCTGCGGGGAAGCTTGAAGGACTACCAAAAATCATGAATCTATCATCTACGGGTACAAGCCTAGCAAGAGAGATCTCACCGGTTGCAGGTGTATCAATGGTATTGTGAGCTTCAAAGACTTTGTCAGTTATAAGTTCTTTAAGGCGGAGGTATTTTCCTGAGTTGAGTACCACTTGATAAAGGCCCAGTCTGGTCGCTACCATATCTCTAACAAAGGGTTTTAGCTGCTCCGGTGCATCATCGCTCGCTACAAAATTTTCGCCGAAAGATAGGCCATTCTCTAGTGGAAAGTTGAAGAAAGCCCAAGCACAAATCATTGATTCATCAAATGCCCACTCACCAAATTTTGCTTGTAGGTGCTTCCAACACTTTGTCAGAGCGGGATATTCATCGTAGACCACAGCAGTGATGGCATATACTCGAAACTTGTTCCAGTCTTCGAGTACCTTTTTAAATGGTTCTGGAGCATCAACCTTCTTGTCGATCAGCTTTCTCAGCTGCTTAAGGCTCTTTAGGGCAGCAACATTCACTGGCCCTTCTTGAGTACGCCTAAGGTATTCTATTTCCCTATCCATATTTCAACTCCTTTTGGGGCACGCTTAATCCGCTGAGGAATCTATACGGTTCTTCTGTAGCTCTCCGAGTTTTTCCTCAACCTTCCACAGCTTGTTTCTGAGCTCCCATAGTTTTTCCGGGTCATTGACAGAGCCATAGACCCTTGCCAGGGCTCCAAGTGCAAAAGCCAGATACTCTTCGCTCGCCACCCCGATCTCGCCCAACTCAGGCTGTAAATAGGTGAGAGCTTCAAACCCTTTCTTAAAACCAGGCATCTGATTGAGCGTTCGTTTGTCTTCCAAGATGATTGTCCTGCCATGAAAAAACTTTGGAAGCAAGCTAGCTTAAATGGCTCATGAAGTCAGCCCTTAAGTAAGTCACTGAAGTCTGTCATTTTTATATCACCCGTGGGGCGTCATTCTGAAACTCCTGAGATCTACGGGTGTTTTTTTAAACACGCGTAAAAGCTAAGAGGCACATTGATCTTTCCCCGAATGTTCGTGATATTCTTAACGACCACTTCCTTGTGTATCTTGAAGATGAGCTTGGTCAACTCCATTCTTCTTCGATTTTATTTCTTGGTCATCGATATCATCGATAGCCAAATCCCGATCAATCTTCCGAGCAATCTCAAGCATAGTCCTGTGATCGATGGTGACCTTCTTACCCAAGAGCTTCTTCCATGGCTTCATTTTGATCCCCTCTGTTGTCATTTACTGATTATAGCCCAACTAAATATACTCCCGCATATTCCCCGCCATAGGGTGGAAGTAGAACCGGCATTTGGCAGTCTCTCTGATCAGCTTTCTCTCTTCAAAGAACGCTTTTGACAGCTCCTGAAGGCCCTCAGCCTTAAATGGATGGGAAACGGTCTTAATCCCGTTTTCGTCGATATGAACGTGATTGCCTCTTGGATGGCACGAGTTCTTTAGAAAAGCGACAACCTTTTTCTCAGCAATACCAGGAAAATAGTTAGAGAGGATCTCGCTGATTCTCATGCAGTCTGATGGGAATGCTTGTTTATCCTCTAGCGCCGTTTCGATCTTGCGGTCGATTAACTTTGGAGTTTCGGTTTCTAATCGGTCAATCTTCTGCTGCTGCTCCTTCAAAATACTCAGCGATCGCATCATGGCATCGATTTCTGATATCGTGTCGGACTTTGTGTGGAATTCGTAGGCTCTGTCGGTGACTTCCCATAGCCTATTGAAGATATCCCACGCCACATTGGAGTTGATGAGTTTCACTAATGCTCGCAGGGTTTCTTTTGGTAGGAAGCAAGCCTTCGGCGCCCTAGGACCTATAAACCCTTGTTTCTTAAGCCATAGTAGCGACTCCCTCGGTATTACCGAGTAACTTAATCCGCGCTTTTGTACATGGGTCCAGATAGTATTTTGCCTGACCCCAAAAAGATCTGCAGCCTGACTAACAAGAAGGCCTTCATCTTCTCCCATGCTTACAAGGCCCACAAAGAACTGCTTGCCTTCTACACTGATTTCTTTTGATTTCACTTGAATAACTTCTGTCATATTAACCTCTATTATAAATCGTTTCGTTAAAGTCTTGGTTTTATTTCCCTACAAACTCACTGGAGGTCCTCACCAAAGATCTCCATCAATTTTCCAATGGTCGTGTAGGAGTGATAGTCGCTGGCCCCGGATAAATTCGTGATAGCGGGAAGCATATCGATAGCCGTGAGCTCACCTTCTCTAGGAGAAACCCCACAGAAAGGCCGCTTACAAAAAGGCCTAAGCCTATCGATGGGGATAGAGCCCTTCATTTGACCTCCAAAAATTCAGCGAGCTCTTTAATCCTACGGACACTCCTGCCGTGGTAGCGGTTTGAAAACTCATTCCCAGTGAGGTTTGAGGAAAAGAAGGTGACCTTAGGCTTACCATCAGGCGTTGCTGCATAGAGTCTTAAGTCGAGAATGCTGTAGATCTGTTCCGAGACCCACTCCGAGGCCCGCTCAACTCCAAGGTCATCGATGAAGAGGAACCTCACATTTACGAGATCCCGCTTGATGAATTCTTTGAGCGCAAAATCATCTTGGGCCATGGCATCGAGGGCGTGTTTCATTTGTGTGAACTTCACCTCGCCGGGGTATCGCTTTGCCAGCCTAATGGCCAGAGCTTTTAGGATCGAGGTTTTCCCCGCTCCTGGCGCTCCGTGTAGGTACCAGCCTCTTTCGTCTTCCTCAGGGTTGAATTCTAAGATCTGCCTGGCCTGCTTCTTATCGCCTCTAGCCCATCTGCGAAGCTTCGTCTTCGCGGACTAGCTAAAAAATGCTTTCCTACCATGGGAGGATGAAACCATGGATTATAGAAATACCGAGTTAACCATTACTGAGATCGAGCAGCTTACTGGAATTACGTTCAAGACCATAAAAAAGAAGATCTTGAATCTTGAGCCTTGCAGAAGGGAGGGATCGAAGATCTTCTACCATTCTCATGAAGCGCTCGGAGCAGTCTTTTCGGTCCCTCAAGACGATAGACTGTCTCTCCAACATGAACGAGCAAATCTTGCCAAGGTGCAGGCCAAGAAGCAGGAACTTGAATATCAAATCTTGAAAGAAAAAGTCGTCAGCGCTGAGGAGTTTATCGATGAGTACTCAAAACGAGTCGTGGCTGCAAAAAACAAATTCATGGCTATTCCAACAAAACTTGGTGCCAGATACCGTGCTTTTTCAAGTCCAGCCGACCTTGAAGAAGAAGCGGAACAGCTAATCCACGAAGCTTTAAAAGAAATGGCGGTACCACATGCTAGCAATTGAATGTGTTGATATTGTTTTTAGTAGTATCTCACCACCACCAAAAATGACCGTTTCTGAATGGGCGGATAGCTATCGTCAACTTTCCCCTGAGTCCTCAAGTGAATCAGGCCAATGGAAAACTGACCGTGCTCCCCACCAAAGAGGAATGATGGATGCCGTCAGCGAGCGTGGTATTCACACCATAGTTTCTATGATCAGCTCCCAAGTTGGGAAAACTGAGGGGCTTCTGAATGTCTTGGGCTACCATATAGACTATGATCCCGCTCCAGTCATGGCGGTTCAGCCAACCTTGAAGATGGCCGAGGCATTTTCTAAGGATCGACTAGACCCAATGATTCGGGATACTCCCAATCTAACGGTCAAGGTCAACGGTAAAGAGTCCACAATTTATCATAAGAAATTCCTTGGTGGTCATGTGACGATGGCTGGTGCTAACTCGCCAGCTTCACTAGCTTCTAGGCCGATTCGAATTGTTCTAGCCGACTAGATTGATAGGTGGCTAGCGTCAGCGGGTACTGAGGGGGACGGCCTTAGGCTACTCGACAAGAGAACGACGACTTTTCATAACAGGAAAACCATTCTGAGCTCCACACCAGGAAACAAGTATATACCTGGCGAGGGTGGGTCAAGGATCGAGAGAGCGTGGCTACGATCAGACCAACGTCGATATTTTCTCCCATGCCCTCACTGTGATCACGAGCAGTACCTGGAATGGGATCAGGTTAAATGGGACAAAGACGAAAGTGGGGTCGATCTACCCAAAACGGCATACATTGAGTGTAAGAGTTGCAAAGGCAAAATCTACGAACATCACAAAATGAAGATGTTAGGGCTCGGCAAATGGATCGCTACTTCTACTTCAGACGGTATAGCTGGGTTTCATCTAAACGAACTTTATAGTCCCTGGAAAACCATTGTCGAAGTCGTCGTTGACTACCTTGAAGCAAAAGACGACATCGAGCTTTATAAGGTCTTTGTAAACACCTCTTTGGGTCTGCCTTTTGAGCACAAGGGCGGGGAACAGCCAGAGTGGAAACTTCTTTATGAGCGCAGAGAGGAACGTGCAGAAGGGCAAGTCCCACCTGAAGTTCTTTTGCTTACGTGCGGCGTCGATGTCCAAAAGAACCGCTTGGAAGTTTCAATAATCGGTTGGAATCGCAAAAGGTCTTGGTTGATCGAACACAAACGGTTGATCGGCGATACATCCAATGAAGAAGTTTGGGACGATCTTTCTGAACTTCTCGATGAGGAGTATGATCACCCCAACGGTGAAAAGATCCCGATCCGCATACTTGGAATTGATTCAGGGTATCAAACCGCAAAAGTTTACGAGTGGGTCCGTAAAAAAAGCAAACGTCGCGTATTCGCTCTAAAGGGTAGGGATCAACTTGATACTCCAGTTTCGGCGCCTTCGGTCATCGATGTCAATTTTAGGGGAAAGAAGACAAGAGCTGGCATCAAGCTCTGGAAAGTAGGTGTTTCGGGCCTCAAATCAGAACTTTATGGAAGACTAAACCTTGAAAAACCTACTGAAAAACAGCTTGAAGTAAAAGGTTATCCAAAATCATGGATCGCATTCCCTCAAACCGATGAAGAGTATTTCAAACAACTCACAGCCGAAACTTGCATCATAGAAAAGCTCTCCTCTGGTCATGCAAAGTATAGGTGGAAGAAGACTTATGCTGAGAACCATACCTTGGACTGCTATATATATGCTATGGCTGCTTATTATGTTATTGGTGCTAACAAGTGGAAACCCGAAAAATGGGAAGAACTTGAAAACTACTACGCAGAAGCAAGTTCAGATAAAATCCTAACTTCCTAGCGTCGTTTAACCGGCTCAACGTTGAGCTGGTTGGATTCACCTTCAAAAATTACCACTTCCCTATAGCCTATATTCCAAGCTCATTGTCCAACGCTGCGCCAAAAACGGTGCGAAGCTTCGTCTTCACAGAGAAATTGATAGCTCCTATCCTCGCCTCATAGAAAATTGAGGCTTAATGGAGCAAGTTTTGAAAAATAGCAAGAGCATCGAAGTCGTAAACAAAGCAATTTCAGTGGATGGCCAAGACCTTTTTATCGACTTAGTGAAGATGGGAAAGGACGAAGGTTTACTAGTCAATCAGGCCGCAGATCTTTTTGGAGTTGATCAGTCCTCTATCTGGTTTCACCTTAAAAAGAGGGAGTTAGGTTACTTGGTATTACCAAGGAAGCTCCTAATAGAGCTTAAAAATCATGGTGTTGTGAATCGCTACACACCAAAGGCCTGTTTCCTACCTAAAGAAACTCTCCGCGCTTTGGTGAAACTCATCAACTCCAATGTGGCGTGGGATATCTTCAATAGCCTATGGGAAGTCACTGACAAAGCCTACGAATTCCACACAAAGTCCGACACGATATCAGAGATCGATGCCATGATGCGATCGCTGAGTATTTTGAAGGAGCAGCAACAGAAGATTGACCGATTAGAAACCGAAACTCCAAAGCTAATCGACCACAAGATCGAAACGGCGCTAGAGAATAAACAAGCATTCCCACCAGATTGCATGAGAATTAGCGAAATCCTCTCTAACTATTTTCCTGGTATTGCTGAGAAAAAGGTTGTCGCCTTTCTAAAGAACTCGTGTCATCCAAGGGGAAACCACATCCATATCGACGAAAACGGGATTAAGACCGTATCCCATCCATTTAAGGCTGAGGGCCTTCAGGAGCTATCAAAGGCCTTCTTTGAAGAGAGAAAGCTGATCAGAGAGACTGCTAAATGCCGGTTTTACTTCCACCCTATGGCGGGGAATATGCGGGAGTATATATAATCAGGGGATGACAGCAGAGGGGATCAAAATGAAGTCATGGAAGAAGCTCTTGGGTAAGAAGGTCACCATCGATCACAGGACCATGCTTGAGATCGCTCGGAAGATTGATCGGGGTTTGGTTCTTGATGATATTGATGACAAAGAAATAAATTCGAAGAAGAAGAGAGTTGATGAGACTGAGTCGATAGATTGACCGTACCCGTTCCCGTTCAATATGGGATGAGGACTACATTACAGAGGTTTTTAAAACCCTTCGTAAAAGCCTCAAGCACGCCGCTGCGGCGACAATACCTATTCACACGCTTAGATAGTCGTTGATGAATTTAACCACTAAACAAAATCAGACGGAAAACAAAATGAGCCAGCTAATTGAAATTGATTTCGCCAACCCAAAACCTATTGACCTTGACGATGATATAAACCTGAAAGATGTATTCAATGCGCTCGTAGCAAAGGGAGCAGTCTCGGATTCAGTCCGGTATTTCCATTGGTCTAATAAGAAGCTCGAATACTATACCGAGAATATTGATTATTTTACGCGTGTTTTAAAAAACACCCGTAAATATTCTCGGGGAGCCCATCCTGAAAACCACAGACATTGAGGGAAGCTGAGGTTCCTGTGGTATCAAGGAACTCCTCCTTGAAGAAAAAAAGAGCAGCGGAAGAGCTGCTCTTTCAAATACTCTTGTGACAAGAGTTTTTCCTACAATTTCTGAGTCGCAGAAATATAGAATTCTCGACCTTTTGAACTATGCAAACGATCTTCAATACCAAAATTTCTTCCATCGGTTTCATCTTTGGGTGGAATTGTATTCAACAAATTATTCACACCAAAAGCAACAGATCCATTAAAAAATGCGTTGTAAGCGTATTGCATGTCCCACATTGAAGAGCTACCAACCCGTCCGCTTTCAGCTACAGACTTGTCATATCCAGAAATCTGACGATTCGTTAGCCCAAGACCATGAACATCATAGCTATAGAAAAGTGTGTTCGACATTCTCCATCGCGGCCTTTTGTCGCCAGTAGTATTTTTCTCGATAAGCTCCTCAAAACCTTGTCCAGCGATTTGTTCTTGCTTATATGAAAGAACATAGGTGTAGTCCGTTGTAAGGTTGAGTTGTCCCCAGGTATACTTTTCAGACTTTGCTTTCAGGTTTAGGTCCAACCCACTTGTCTTCAATGCAGCAGTGTTAACGTAGGGGTTGAAGATACTTGTAACTCGACCAGTGGTCTCGTCTCTAGTAATCACAACACCGTCAGGTAAAGATCCATCTCCATCTCTAAATGCCTTGTCAACAAGTGCAGTCGCATCAGCCTGTTTGATCTGATTTTCGATTTCAATATTGTAATAATCAAACGCAAAGTTGAACTGGTTCGATGGTTCGAAAACGAAGCCAAAGCCGAAGTTTTGAGATGTTTCTTCTTCTAAATCTTCGTTGCCTTTGCTGACGATCTCAACTCCATAACCTTCGCACTCATCTTCTTCTCCTGTTTGGCAAAGAGCCAAATCTCTGTCAATTGTGCCAAATAGTTTACCCTCAGCTTTGTAAAGGTCTGTCAGATCTGGAGCTTTGAACCCTTGGCCAAAGGAAGTGCGAAGCAACAGTGAATCTATTGGGGAATACTTGATTGAAGCCATTGGATTGAATGCTGTTCCAAAGTCGCTATAATTATCAACTCGTCCAGCTAGAGTCACCTCCATACGATCTATCGTTGGAATGCTCAATTCTGCAAACAAAGCTGAACGATCTCTTGAGCCTGATGCATTGTTTCCACCTGTTCCGAATAGGTCACCATTCTTTAGATAAGGGTCTAGAAGGTCCTGAAATTTTTCTTTATGAAAACTTGCACCTATAGCAGCGTAAACATAGCCTGTAGGCAATTCAAATAGCTCTCCTGTTAAGGATAGCTCAGCCCCCTCGATGGTACTATAAGTGACGTCTTTAGTAGAGACCGAAAACCCTGAATCATCTTGAGCTTCGTTGCTGAAAACATCGTAGCTGCCATTTCTAATGGCTTCAGTCATAGCACTTTCAATATAAGCACCCTGATCCTGATCATTCCGTCTCCAAGTAGAGGTCTTCGAGATATTGAAGTCCCAATCCCAGGTTGCATCGAGCATGCTGCCTTTCAGACCAGCCGACAACCCAAGGTTATCTGTATTTGCTGTGTAAGCACGATTCTTGTCAAAAAGATAAGAGATAGTGAGGTCTTCGACATCACCACCCTCATTGACAACTAAACTTTCATCCAGTATTCCTTGATCAATTTTTTGCTGAGCGACATCAGCTCCAACCTTAATTCCAGCTGAAGAGCTTATGAAGTTGGGGCCCATTACAGCACGGGTATTTTTACGACTTGCTACAATCTGTCCATACACGCTTAAATCATCAGTCAGGCCATATTCAAAAAGTTGGAATAGAGACAACTTACTCGACTCCGACGTATAGTCACTGCCTTCGCCGCCACTAAAGTAGTCACCTGTACAACGATCGGGACGACCGTCTTGGGAGTTAATCTGTCCCTCTGGGCAATTCGTTGGAGCGTGGAGAGCTCCATCATTACCAACATAGTTAGCGGGCCTACCGATAGTCGTGGCGGGATCAGAGTCAAACCACTCACGGGAATCTTGTCGAACTCGCTCTGTTTTTTTATAGTTTATTGCTGTCAGTGTTTGGATTCTATTACCCACATAGCCGTAAGCTGCGTGTGCTTCTGTGGTTTCTCCGCCTTCTTCAGTGGTAAGGGTTTGTTTGACACCAACCTCACCACCATCACCATCAGACCTTGTGATTATATTGACAACACCTGCCATAGCATCCGAACCATAGACAGCAGAAGCTCCACCCTTCGCTATTTCAACTCTCTCAATTGCAGATAATGGAATAGTTGAAAGGTCAACGATTTGGTAGCGGCCATCCTTTGGCAAGCGTCTGCCGTTTATGAGCACGAGTGTTTTATCCGCACCCAAGCCACGAAGGTCAACTGACTGGAAGTCGGCATCTCCAAAACCTGCAGACAAATATTGAGCACCAAAGCTAGACGAGCTTAAGTTATTCAACAAACCATTGAGAGAAGTTGCACCAGACTTTGAGATTTCTTCCCGGTCAATTACCTTCACAGAAATGGGGCCTTCCGAATCAACCCTTTTTATCCTTGATCCAGTAACTGTGAACTTCTCTACTTTTTTCTGATCTGAGCTTTCTTGAGCTAAACCAACGACTGGTAATAGCCCGACGCAGATAAGAGTAGCCAGCGGGAGATAGGTAGGCTTGTGGAAGTGTATATTCATCTTAAACTCCTGAGTTTGTTTATTAAGGTTCTGTAGATGGGCAAGACCTCATTGATGAAGCCAATGACTTCTATAGATTGACTAGCCAGCCAAGCAATCTACACATAAATACCAATTAATGCAAATAGGTAATAATTGTTTTAAACATTATATTGTAACCACCTAGAAACTATGGATTTTTTGAGGTAATAAGTTCGCTGCCGAGCTGATTTTGAACTTTCCGTGAAACTGCGGCCTGTAAGGGAAGAAGCAATATGGGGCTTACACGCTTGGAGATATTGGCCAACTTTGCCCATCAGTTCAAGAGGGGAATCAAATTATTGTGAACTAGCTGAATACTTACCTGAATCTTTGTTAACGCTAAGGCAGATAGCTATACCCTAAACAATCGACACCCCGTTTTTATCGACAGTCTCCATTAGCAAGTCGAACCAGTTGTAAAAATCGAGACAGAAACAATCATAGTCACGGAATACCTTGCGTGTAAGCCCGAATCTACGGAAGAAGAGTGTGGTGACACCATTGAAGCAATCAACAAGATGCAGACCAAATATAACCAGCTACTACTCGACAAGGCCACTATCGAAAATAGGCTTGCCGAGTCTGATGCTAGTCTTCGGTCGGCAAAGTCTGAAGTGGAGCAGAAAAGAGCAGAACTTCGCGCTCTCGGGGAAAAGCTTAGCAATCCAGACGAGGCTAAGAACCAGCTTAAAACTGCTATCAACGAAAACGTTCGCGGTGAATTTCAAAACCTTCGAGCTATTGATCAAACGATTAAGGATGGCAACTTCTCTTTCAAGGTGACCGAGAAAGATGAGCAGATCAGAGATCTTCAAAAGCAGCTTGATGCAGCCTCAGCAGCGGAGGCTAAGGATGAAAAGCTAATATTCGATCTTGCAGGGAAGGTCATCGTGGCAAAAGAAGAGAAACAGACCCTTCAGATGCAACTTGCAGGTTTGCAAGCAGGTCGCTTTGCATCAATCAAAAAAGTCGAAGATGATTTAAGTAGACTTCTTGCCTTTGAAGTTTCATTTCCTGGCTTTCGAGTCGGTAACGAGATCGCCGCTGGTGATCGAACTGCCATTGAGAGTATTCTTCAAAATATTGATTTTCTTAATCCAAATCAATGACCATAAAGATAATAGCCTACGATTAATATTATAATAAAGGTCAAATCAATGAAACATACTGTTTTCTTTTTCATGATATTTGTCACCGGGTGCAAGCTGTTTGACTATAGCCCCAGTATTACCCGAGAGCCTCAGAAGATTCTCAACGAGCCCAATTCTGAGGAAGATCATCTAAGTGAAGATGTTGAAAAAATTGAATCCATTGATGCAAACATTGAAAAGCCAAGTGAAGAAGCTATTGAACAAGAACTTCAAACTGTTAGCAAGTTAATTGAAGAAGTAAAGGTGCCCTCCAAATCGCTAGACTGTAACCCAGTGACCCTTGAGTGCCTTGGTTACCCCGTGCAGTTCCAGCAGAAAATCGGCCCCACTTTCTTCTCTGACATGACAAACTACGGAACTCAAATCAATCAAAGTGAACAAAAATGTAACTTTGCGAGGCGAGCACTCATTTATTCCTTTCCTGATGGAATCGTCTACTCATCGGTTTCAGAGGATAAGTATAATGCCTACTCAAAAGACGTTGTATATCGATACGGATGTGAAATCCCAGGAACTAAGAATCCCTACGAAGAAGAATTAAAGCTGAGCTATGAAGGTGACAACAAAACAACTTTAGCTAGCTTAGGCTATAATGTCGCTCAAGGTTCCTATGCAAAACTGGAAAGCTTTGCAGACGACATGAAAAAGGCTAAAAAGATAACGCAAATCGAGCACGACTGTAACTGGGCGGTAAGACCCCTCATCTATATATTCCCAGATGCCGTTGTTTATACGCTTCCAAAATTGGATTCATTTAATGTTTTCGACAGGAACACAGTTCTTCGGAACGGTTGTAAGTTCTAATCCAGGAAGGCAATACTAATTCAGGAGTAAAGGTGCGTTCTTCGCAACTTTACTCAAAATCTTTTTTGAGATAGCACTGATTTTCGATGTGCAAGCCAGAGGTATAACTGCTCACGTGCGATAAGTGATATCGTAGTAGATTTTACTTCTGCAAGAGACTCCTTCGAAACCCTCTAACATGCAGCCTTTCTTGATAAAGCGCCCCATCACATGCTTGCAATCGATTGCACACCATGCCAGTCAATACTGACGTATATATTAGACTGAAAACGTGATCCCTCAAGCCATTGATGGAGACAGAGCTAGAACTACTATCCCAGATCAAGAGAAAATCCTTATGGAACTTCATATCAAGCTCAATTCAATGATGCTCCCACGGCTACTAATACCAGGAGGAGAAAGACTCTACCTCAATGCAGTTAAGACCAGCCAGAATAAAGCCCTTGGTTCAGCAAGAGCCATCAGTGCTGATATAGCAGAAGAAAGATATGGGCTCCCTAGAACTAGCTACCGAGGGGCGGGACCGACAAACCCCTATGCAAAACCAAGCATAAAATCAGTTATTTCGAAAAGCCCGGTCCGCGATATCTCAGGCATTCAGCAAGGCATATCTTCGAAGCTATTTGCAAATAAGAAGAGGATGTCGACGATCAGGTTCATGACGTCGCCTAGGACACCTATCAAACAAAAGGGGATTCCTCGGGCTGAACGAAAGCAGCGGGTAGTCGTTACTCTCAGTAAACGTCAGTTCATTTCGAAGAAGAAGTTTGTCCAGCGAGGAAGTAACCGAAGGCTGAGCGTCTTTAGATCTGTCGAAACCACTCGCAAATGGCTCATGCTCAGAAACACAGTTGCTCCCATAGCGTCCGTGATCAGAAAAGAAAAACCACAAGTCAGAATGAAGGAGGCTGCTGAAAGAGAATTTAGAAGTGAGTTTCAGAAACAGTTCGAGAAGAACTTAATGTAGACATGACCACTAGGAGAAAAGAAGTGTCTAAGGTTATCAATCTAAGCAATGATTTGGTTTATGTTCGTGATGAAGAGCCAATTACAACCTCCCTCAAAGTTGCGGAGGTGTTTGGAAAAAATCATTGTGATGTTATTCGAGCAATTAGAAAAAAGTCTCGCAACTATACGAAATCATTTACTGAACGCAATTTTGCGTTTAGTGAATACCTCGATGAGACAGGTAAATCCAACCCAATGTATGAGCTTACACGGAATGGGTTTGCCGTACTGGCGTTGGGATTCACCGGGAAGTTGGCTTCTGAGTTTCAAGAGAAGTTCATGGAAGAATTTGACCGGCGAGGCCGAATCATCAACGAGCTAAACTTCGCGCTCCCTAAATCTCGGCGAAAGAACAGGCACAAGTTTGGCTACTACCAAGTTGATGTCACGCCAGACGGGAAGACGGAAACGACTTGGGTAACAGGTGCCAAAACGATCGAAGAGATGAACGAACTGGAAAACCACTCCAGACTCCAGTCGAAAAGATTGAAGACGGCCTTAGGTCACTTTAAGGCTTTTCTCGAAAACCTCTCCGATCGAGAGCGGTATCAGGAAAAGTATATCGACATGATGGACGATCTTGGAGAACTCGTGGGTAAGTTCAAATTCGAACAAAAAGGACCGGCGATGTTCAGTCATCCATTTTTAATGATGAGCTAGAGCCTGCTTAGGTTGTCTCAAACTTTAGGCCTTGGAGCCCTTTCGGGCTCTGGGCGATTTACAGCGGTGTATCTAAGGAGAAAAGTGAAGAAAGTAAAATTTGGGGATGTTTGGAAACTAGGAGACCATCGGCTGATGTGTGGCGATAGCTCAGCGAAAGTGATGGTCGATAGATTCCTGGGTGATGTAGAGCCAAGACTTATGGTCACCGATCCCCCATACGGTGTGAAATACCAAGTCAGAGATAGAAAGCAGGCATCGAGTAAACTCAAAGACCATGAAGAACTTGAAGACATTAGAATTCGAAACGACCACAGAACCAACTGGTCGGCATCATTCGCGCACAGTCGGGCTCAGATTGCCTATGTGTGGTACCCCTCTACGGCCCCAGATGTTTCGATAGCTGCCCTCCGTGATGGGATGTTTGAGCCAAGACAGACGATTGTTTGGCTTAAGAACAGGGCTACTCTTTCAAGGTCAGCATATCATTGGAAGCACGAGAGCTGTTTGTACGGCGTTAGAGTTGGCTATACCGCAAACTGGAAAGGTGATCGCAAGCAGACAACGGTTTGGCAGGTGAAGGGAGTTGAGCCTAAAGATCGGATTCATCCTACACAGAAGCCTCTGGAACTCTATACAAAGCCGATCGTGTTTCACACTGGCCCGAAGGAAATCGTTTACGATCCATTTGCAGGATCTGGAGTCATTTTTTCAGCTTGTCAGGAAACGGGAAGGATCGGCTATGGGGTCGACCTAGAGCCTCACTACTGCCAAAGAATTATCGAGCGATTCGAACTTGAGTCTGGGGTCCAGGCTGAGTTTGAACGGAATATTTTTGAATCTAAGGAGAGTGTATGAAACAGGGAATCAATGAAACGAAGGATATCTTGGGGTTTATCACCGCTCTAGGAGTACTGATCGGGAAAGAAGTATCGGGGGATGGTTTGCAATTGACCGATCTCTTGAAACTCTTTGATGATCAGGACTTTCGGTCCAAGGTGTCAGACGCCTATCAGGGTGTGATGTTGGTGCCAGCGGAGCTAAGAGACCTTTCAGTTAGCGAAGGCTTTGATCTTAGCCTTGCTGCGATCGAGTCATTTAGGAAGGTCTTGGAGTCGTTTGAAATGGCCGATGTAGCATAGCCAAGGGTGCGAACAGATCTTTCTCTGAGAGCTTGCTTTCTGGTTGGGTCTGTTGCACCCTCAAATATGTTTACAAATGTTTACCATGTAAACGTATTGATTTTACTTAGATTACATGTTTACAAACTAGGAGCGACCGTGAGCAAACCAATGTCAATCAGGCCCGCAAATGAGAATAGCCAAGCACGCTTTAATGGCCTTGCTGGTGATAAAAAGGCTGGTGAGTTTCTAGAGGAACTCATGAACCACTTCGAGGCTACCACCGCCGGCGGAGTCGCTCAAGTTAGCGATGAGTTTACTCAGGTCCAGTCAGCAATGAATAGAATCCTTGAGATCTTCAGTGGAAGCAAGGCTAATTCGGAACTTGAACTGCAGAATCTTAGGTCTCATTTTGGCGAGCGTATCGAATCTCTAGAAGAAGAGAAAGCTAAAGCACTAGCTGCTGCACGGGAATCGTTGGAAAAGGAAAAAGAGGCAGAGCAGAAACTGCAAGCCGCCGAAGGCATGGCTACGGCTTACCAATCCATCAAAGAGCAACTTGACGAGAAGAAAGCTGAGAACGAAACGCTGAAAACTCAAAATGGTGATCTTACTGCCAAGCTTAAGGATTTGCCTAGCAAGGATGAAGAGATAAACGATTTAAGAATTACCGTTGCTCGGCTTGAAACTGAGAATGAACAGCTTAAGGAGCGATTGGAGGATTATCGAACGTTTCGCGGTGTAGGTAAGGTTGATGATGGGGAGATTGGGGTTAATTGAGAAAGCCTGCCCCAATCGGACAGGCTTTATATACTCTTGGCGTCTATTTCTTTTCTAGAATCAAAATCGTTTCATCGACCGTCATGATATCGCTGTTGAGTTTTTTAACTCTAAGTAACTTGTCAGTAAGCTGGCCAGATTCATCTTTTAACGGTAAATCAACTGTTTCTTGACCTGGTATAGATAGGCGTAGTTTCGTACGAAGATAATCATCTTCAGGGACATGAATTCGGCTTTCAACATGGCGACTAAAGCCACCGCCTCCAACCGTGTTGGCAGAGTAACCAGCAGTTGAAACCAGTAGTAGACCAAGTACAATTCTGTGAAACATGTCTAGTTCTCCTTGCCTTCGAAAAAATCACCCACAACTGAAACAGAAACACCTATTTGCTCGATAGACTTGTCTTCCTGACCAACTTCTAAAGCTTCGTTTAGAAGTTCAACGTATTCTTGCTGCTTTTGCTTTAGCAAAGCAAAGTATTTTTTAGGAATCGCACCATGAAAATGGTGATAGTACGACCCTTTATCAATATGGCTTGGATCAAAGTTATGAACACCGTTCACGATATTGTCTTTGATATCCTCAGGGTCGCTAAGCAGAACATTTCTGGCATACACCCTATCGTCGTGTCGCTCCAATAGATTTGCTTCATACAGAACTTCAACTCTTTCTAACCCTTTCTGGCCTATGTCATTGCTAAGATGGTCTAGGGTGTAGCCTTCGGACCTTGATGCCAAAGCTAAGATTTGCTGGTCGACTGGGGTATACCGAAATGAACTTTGAGTATCATAGCTTACGAATGGCTGAATGAAGCTGGAAAACTCTAACCTACACTTCCTTAAAATGCTGTAGATCTCTTTATTGTCCATAAAGACGCTGAGTATTGGTAGAATTGTAGTTTCCACGCTTGGGGAAGTCGTTTCTCTCTGCATGAGGCGACGAATAGTCGCGTAACTCACTCCACTGCGTCTCGCTAAGGTTCGCATATTTCTGCTACTATGACCATCGAGATATCTTTCGATACTATCGATGATTGGGCCCAAGTCCATAGTTCTAAACCCTCATCTTATCAAAACTCGAAGAAAAATCTGAAAATAGCTTTTGCATAACCAACTCGTCCGATCAAAATTCTAATAAAAATGAAAAGAAAGAGCATCTACATAGACTTTTTGTCTTAGTCCTCTTCTAAAACAAACCATTGAAAGAGGTCAAATTAACGCTACTGAGGGGCGTTAAAATCACAGGATCAGTCTTTAGTACTCATCGTGGATAATTTTTGCAAGGTCTATTGGTCGCGATAATGGGGGATCGCCTAGCTGCTGGTATATACTACAACTCTCAATCAAAATAAGTCATCATGAGTAACAATTCATCCTCAAAAGTGCTCACCTGAAACCGTTTAGGGCAATCTCTTATTAATCCGCTTGTAATAGCAATCGAGAATATCGTAACTGGAGGCATCGTGAATAGCTCATCGTGAGCAATCACTCAATTCAGGAGGTCGCAATTAAAAAACTTGCTCATCGGACGGCTTATACTAACAAGTCGAAATTGTTGTGGAGTAGTTCGATATACCGTGTTCATGCAAATGCATGAAATGTTTAGGTGTGCCGTTTGTAAATTTATACAAGAGTTACCGAAATGCTAAATAGAGGAAACTTTTACATTAAATTGGAGGATTAAGGTTTGAAAGCTCTCAATTCTATTTTTGGACTGGTTCTATTGAATTCATTGGCGCCCCAAATCGCCTTTAGCAACGATTGCTTTGACATATTTATGCCTGCTGAGTGTAGATCAACAAAAGGATGTGAATACGATACACAGAAGGATGAATGTGTCGAGAGAAAGGGTTGCTCAAAAGGATATTCGGAAAGAGACGGTGAATGTTATCCGGTCTCCTGTGGCAGACATTTGGGAAAAGAACGCGTATATTTGGATAGGTGGTCTACTGAAATTGGTGATAAATGCTACGAAGGCGAGACCACTATTCACTACACATGCGATGCTGAGGGAAAAGTAGTGGAACGACATCGCAAGAATTGGCTTCCCGAGAGATGTTTTGGTGACAGAGAACCACTTCCTAGATGAAAACACTTTATTCAGTTTGGAGCGATTCAGTAATGCTAATAAAACTTCTTCTTCTTCTTTTTGCTACGAATGCATTTGCTTTAGGTATTAAAGATAAATACGTTGATGAAACTAAGAATTCAAAGTGGGAATCCTCTTCAAAGAGTTTCAAAAGCTCAACGAAAAAATCGTACTTTGGAGCTAGATTTAAAGACAACTACATAGCTAGTTTTCCAACCCGCAGAGACGATGTATGGGGAAACTACGGGACCATTTCTAACAATCTTGTAAGCTATTTGAAAAATCAGTCGTTTTACTTTAGAGCAGAGGTTGACTTCTCTGCTAAATGCAAAGCATATCTTGTAAATGTGAAAGTCTATCAAGGGTCGGTCTACAGCCGACTTGCTGAGGTGATCCATGACCAGACTTTTACTCTGCGGAATCCAGGTAAATGGAAGACAATTACAAGTGATTCCATTTACTCGCGAGACCACAAAGTTTCTTACAGAGTTACTTTTGCTCCCAAGGGTTGCTCGTCCTCAAAGCCTGAGGATAGAGAATTTAAAATGACTTTCTTTGATATGTCCTCCAAAGTAGAGTCGTTAGGCTCCTCCGATGACGCTTTTGGTAGTATGAAAATGGCGAAGAAGGCTGAAGAAGTCGCGCTTTGTCTATCAACAAAGAAAGATGATGAGGGACTTATAGATGCTACCTGCCTATATCTAGATAATGGCAAGTTCTTTATCAAAGCCACTTCCAAAGAGAATTTATTTGATACTTTACCAGGAGGTATTAATCCCGTCATTCTATCTAGATTGAAATCCTATACAGAAGTTGGCAACCAGAAGGATTTATTCATAAAGGACCAAATTGTACTTATACCTTCTATAAAAGATGTAACAAAAATCGCAAAATTGATGGATGAGTATCCTCTTTGGTATTTGAGGGATTTAGAGAGATGTCTTGGATACTTTGATAGATGTGAGAGTAGAGGTGGGAAATTTACGGAGCTCCTGAGCTGGTGGGAATGGATGGTCAATGAAAGCCTATATGATACATGCTTGGAAGGAAAATATAGTTGCCTTAGAGAGGCAAAGGATCGACTGGAATCTCAAAAGAAGATGAAGTCTAAACTTAAGCAGTACAGCAACGGCTCTGGAGGTGGCTCTGGAGGTGGTGATCGCCCTGGTGGGGGCGGAGGTGGAACTGGAGGCGGAGTCGGTCCAGACCCTGAAATACGTTTTTGCACTACCACAGTGACGACGTGCTCAACAGTTGGGTCTTCAACCGTTTGTGAATCTAAACCTTGGGTAAGACCTTGTAAGTGACCGACATCAGACTTCTAATGTGCGAGGTGATTGAAGATCACCTCCATGTCAACTCAGGAGAAAGCGCTTTGAAAAGACTCTTTTTATTGGCATTAAGCTTCGTAGGGTTCTTACTCTTAGCCCATGAACATATGAAAAAACCAAGGGAAGACAGGCCCACTACAAATGTAGATGGTAACCCACAGATTTCTTCCGAATCGCCAAAAATTATCAAGCAAATACAGTCAATCGAAGAAACAGTAGCTGTTGAGCCAGAGCAATTGGCGGGAGTTAATGTGAAGCCTAGCCCCTTTAAAACTAAGGAAGATGCTATTGCAGCAATAAAAGGAAAACTCGATGAGTCCTTTGATGGAGATACTGACCTTACAGACGAGGTATTATCTATGCTTTTAGAAAATAACAGTTCAGAAATCACCGAAAGGATATCACGAAAAACTAGCACAAATGAATTCAATGCTCACAGACTATTGATGGATGCAATATTTAGCTTAATGCCCTTACCAAGCCCAGATGAATGGAAAAGCTGTATCTATAAGGAAATTCAAAAACTCAAAATTGATAACGAACAAAAGGATTGCATCTATAATGGAACTGATATCTACACAGAAGCAATAATTGAAAAGTTTGGCGGCCTTTCATATTACGCCGCTACTTCTGACTACAGTAGTGATCTTATAGATAAGCATATAGTTTCATGTGGTGGCATTGGTTTTTTAGAATATAGTAGAATATCTGATTGCCACCTACGGGACACCGAACAATAGACTGTAAAGAATTGTGCTGTGTTTAGTTCTACCAAGTTTGAAAAAAATTATAGCAAATAAAGGTAAAACCAATCATGAGCATTCAATTGCGCCCCTCATAGAGTTGGATAGGTTTTGCTGCCTGTCAAAATCAAAAGGGAACTCAAGGACCACTATCAGAGATGTCCTAGGACTGTAAATGTTGAGTATAGCCTCGCAATCGCATTAAAATTTGATCGATGCTTTGGCAGACAAGCGCATGTTATGAACTTTGCAAGGGCTCATGCAAATGTCGATAATGAGCAGGATACCATCAAATAGTACTTCGTAGGGCTGATACGCCCTTGGTGTTGAATTACTAGCCACCCCAATTTAATTCCCTCTCTGAAACGAGCTTTCATATAACAATCGAAGAATAATGAAACGACGCAGGATGGGTTGCATAAAGACCCTCTCGACGGAGGATCTCCCCTACAGCACCTCTTTTCCCATGAGTTTGTTCCAGTTCTGTAAGGATCTTCTTTTTGTACTCGGGGCTGAACTGCCTTCTTTTCGGCTTATCCTCCACCTGATGTGTGTCTCTACTTTTGGTAAGATTTTCTTGATTCTTTGTCATTTTGAGACCTTTCACTACCGCGCAAACATTATACTAATCTATCGGCAGATTTGTCTCATACTCCCCTGGCACATAGCGTAGTGGCCTTGCTGGTGATAAAAAGGCTGGAGAGTTTCTAGAGGAACTCATGAACCACTTTGAGGCTACCACCGCCGGCGGAGTCGCTCAAGTTAGCGATGAGTTTACTCAGGTCCAGTCAGCAATGAATAGAATCCTTGAGATCTTTAGTGGAAGCAAGGCCAATTCGGAACTTGAGCTGCAGAATCTTAGGTCTCATTTTGGCGAGCGTATCGAATCTCTAGAAGAAGAGAAAGCTAAAGCGCTGGCTGCTGCAAGGGAATCGTTGGAAAAGGAAAAAGAGGCAGAGCAGAAACTGCAAGCCGCCGAAGGCATGGCTACGGCTTACCAATCCATCAAAGGGCAACTTGACGAGAAGAAAGCTGAGAACGAAACGCTGAAAACTCAAAATGGTGATCTTACTGCCAAGCTTAAGGATTTGCCTAGCAAGGATGAAGAGATAAACGATTTAAGAATTACCGTTGCTCGGCTTGAAACTGAGAATGAGCAGCTTAAGGAGCGTTTGGAGGACTATCGAACGTTTCGCGGTGTGGGAAAGATTGATGGTGGGGAGATTGGGGTTAATTGAGAAACGATTAGCTCACGAGCCTTCCCATACTTCTAAGAGTGCAAGCCAACACCTTCACAAAGCAGGGTTCGCGTTACTTAGAGTCAAAAGTTTCGAACTACTTTAGAAGCTTTCTTCAGAACAGAATAAGAGTAGCGCTACATTGGCTTAATAAAAAACAGGAAGACCTTCCTGAATTTCATCAAAAGTCAAAACCGAATTCAACCCGTTTCTAGATACTTAGACGAGCATTTCGAAAATGGCCTGAATCTTGTCTCATAAAAGTAAATAACGAGGAAAGGTTAAAGCAATAAGAGTATTTTTTAATCTTGCGGAAGAAAAATCACTATGGTTAAAGAAGGTGATCATGATGGTTTTACTTTATGGAGCTCGGATTAATATGCGTAGAGACATTATTGCAATTGGATGTGTTGGATTAAGTGCAGCTTTTGCTCAGGAGCACGCTTCGGCCCAGGAAAGAATTGTCAGCCGAAGTGAAATTTTGGCAAACAATGATTTATCAAAAGTTGATAGCAAAAGATTCTATATAGACCCATCTGATGGTATTGAGGGCGACTGCTCCACTTTATTACAGTCTCTTAACCCCCTATGTGTGATTAAGAATTTGAATGTCGTCGCTTCAACTGGAAATGCTGAAGGAACACCTCCTGATTAACAGACAGAAGCTCGTTTGAAATTAGTTTTTTTTAGTTGATAGGTTTGCCATGAGATTGATCTTTATTGCCACCCTTGGATTCTTTGTGATGTCTTCTATTTCAGCTAAGACAGAACCCGAAAGTGAGCTGACATTTTTTAATACCCGCGCCAGTGATGGCAAAGGGTTGCAGATCAGCTTTGATCCAGCTCTTTCTGATGTTTCAACGAATCAAACAGTGTTGGTTCAGGTCATCGGAACTTTAGCAAGAGTCGACATGACAAGCAAACTAACTCCTTACATCGCAGAATCTTGGAAAATTTCCGAAGACGGAAGACAGTGGAAATTCAAGATCAGGGAAAACCTCAAGTGTGAAGATGGTACACCTATTACGGCACGAGGTTATGTGAAAGGTCTTAACTCAGTAGCAAAAATATATGCTCAGAAAAAGGATCAGCTAGTAGTTTTCAACAAACTCCAGGGCTGGCCAGGACTAAAGAACTTTCGAAATAAGCCTCATGACTTAGAAGGTGTCATAGCTTCAGAAGATGTGGTTACTTTCAATTTTGTTGAAAAACCTATCGGATTTTTTCCATATTTGGCTATGCCATACTTCGGGTACTATTGTCCTAAGAACTTTGATACGAACGGAAACTGGTTAGATCCACAAAAAGCTGTATCATCTGATGCTTACCGAATCGAGGCGTTCAAAGGAAATGTTGTCACTCTCAAAGCGCGAAAAGACTGGTTCAGCCGTAAAGTGGGGAGCGCAGATAGGGTAAAAGTCAAATACTCGAAGCTGTCGGATGCAATAGCTAGTAAGGCGAAATATAAAGCAATAATTTCACAAAAGGTAAAGGAAGACAAGAGACCTTCTGATCTAGTCATGATCGAGAGTTTCCCATCTATGTTATCAGCTATAAATATTACAATTGCTCGTGATAACGTATTCCAAATAAAATCTGTTCGGCACGCCTTTCGAGACTATCTAAGAATAAATATGGCAAAATTATATGTCAAAGGTTCACTTTTCGATAGAACTGATCAAGTGTTTCACGCGGCAAACCCCATATCAAGTCTACCTCGCCCCCCAAAGGTACCAAGCATTCCCAGCCGACTTAAAGAGAAAGAGGTCATTTGGCTTTATCCTTCTTCTAAGGGTAGTGAATGGAGAGAGTTTTTGAGACACTCTATTGTTAGAACCTTCGAAAACCTGGGATTGAAGTACAAGCTGGTAGACGACTATCACTTACCAGATTGGTCTGATCGAGCAAAAAGAGGAAAGTACTACGATATTAGGGTTACTTTTGTTGAAACCGGAGGCACTGCCCAGAACTGGGTTGCACATATGATGTGGTGTAGCAAGATGGGAGTGGGATTCCCTGACCCTTCCGGAAAAGTATGCGAATTAATCAAAGCGCGTGGAAAGAAGTACAACGATGAATTTGTAGATGCTCGTTACCTTGAAAAGCTTAAGGAATATGTCGACGAAGACGCCACGGTTGTTCCAATGGTCTACTCTAATCACCTCTTCTTTTTTACTAAAAATATCGATCTTGAGAAGTACAATGTGCTCAATGATCATATCTACTTCAAAGATTTGGTGTTAAAGTGATAAGCAATCAACTAATTGCAGAAATTATTCCAGATCTAATTCGAGTCGAGGAGTCACCTATCCTCAACGAAAAAGAAAATATAGGCTGGCACTCTAGCTGCATCTGTAGAGGTGGCGTCGTTGGCAATGGAACAGGGAGTAGCAGGTCCTTGGCTCGCTCAATTGCACTCGCTGAAGCAATCGAACGCTCGATTTTCTATAGGCTTTCATCTGAAAACCCAAAAAGATTTCTGTTTGATGAATATCCAACAACATGTGGCCTTGCTGTTGGTTATGACCGAGAAAAAACTAGGTCCCGTTCTATATCTGAGGCAGTTGAACGATGGGCGTGGAGTCAATGGATTGATAAACAGAAATTCGTTGAACCAGTGGACATCTCGGTAAAGTCTAAGACAGCTATATTTTTTACTAGTGAATTTGATGAGCTTAAATTTTATAGAAAGGTAATAAAAAGCAGCCTTTTTTCCGGAGGTGAGGCTGAGTGGATTGTGGCTTTGGGACTAAAGAATGGTGGAGTATATGCTGGATCAAATCTGGGTTATGGCGAGAACGTAGTAGACCACTCAATCGAAGAGGCTTGGAGGTGCGTAAGGTTCACCGAACAAAATCCTTTACTGCGTCGTACACACATCATTAATGAGCGAATTATTTTTTTTGCTAATAACGCTGATATTGCCTTTAAGCAAATCCCAGGCGTCCGTCGGCAAGGCAATTGGACTACACCAAAACTAATATTCGATGAAACTGTGTATGAGCACAACAATAGAGTTTTCTGTCACCGTGCTCTATGTGATGATTTTATTCCTTGGAATCAAGGCCCTGTCCACCGCTTTGTGTACTGAAAGCTATTGTTATCAAGCTGTAAAATCTAAGAAAAGTCAGAAAAAAGTAGAACAGCAAAATTCAATCGAAAATCTACTACTCATCAAATTATCGTATCGTAAAGGCGAATCGTATGAAGTCTCATGTTCTGACTCTTTTTGCTTCAATTTGTCTTTCAATGCTACTAGTTCAAGCTCTCTTTTTCTTCCTGCAGAAAAATGCTGCGATAGAGAAGTCAAGAATGATCGAAGCACTCTTGGAAGAAGAGACGTTATCACATAGAATGCGTGAAATTTCTAGTCGTTTGTATGACCTCCACACTCTAAACTTCATAGACTGCATTGAAATAACGAGAAGACAGCCTATCAAAACTAAGTTCCTTGATCTAAGATACAAAGGCCATTGCAATACTAAGCCTTTTCTTCTCCTAGACGGACTCCAACAGAATATAGTTAAAGTTGCCAACGATTCATCTAGTTGGGAAGTTAAATTTATCAGCAGAAATGGTAGGAGCTTTTATGTTGCTCTTTGGATTCTGCGCTTATCCTTGGTGCTCGCGGTAACAAGTTTCTATCTCTTCCACCGAAATCGAATCATCGCTCAACAAACTATTACTCGGCTCAAAGATGATCAAGAGTATAAACGTCAGTTAGCTATTGCCCAAACGACTCAGATGCTAGCCCATGACGTAAGAAAACCATTCACTCTAGTGTCAGCCCTCGTTGAGATGGTTACTCAAGCCAAAAACAGCGAGCAAATAACTAAAATTCTGGAACAAAGCATCCCCGATATCTCTTCCTCTCTTTCAAACGTCAACGGGATGATTCAAGATGTGATGGAGGTTGGTAAAACCGATACTTCATTGCTAACCGAATCAGAATCCATTCAAGAAATCACTAACGAGGTTCTTCTTGGCATCTTTAGATTCAATAGGCAGGCAAATATTAAAGTCTCCTCCAAGTTTAATCACACTAAGAAAGTTGAGATCAACCGTCAAAAAGTGTCTCGCGTCTTCTCAAATATCATTGGCAACGCGATAGAGCACATGAATGGTCAAGGACAGTTATGGTTCCACTCAGAAGAAAAGCAAGAGATGCTCGAAGTTTGCATCGGCAACTCAAATACTTACATACCCCCTGAAGATATCGACCAGCTGTTTGACGCATTCTTCACTAAAGACAAAAAAGGCGGTACAGGCCTCGGTCTGGCCATTGCCAAAAAAGTCATTGAAGCCCATGGCGGCAAGATTTGGTGCAAATCATCACAAGCTAAAGGAACAGAGTTTTTCTTTACCTTACCCCTCTCCGAGCAGATCGATCAATCTGATACAAAGCTATTAAGCTCTAGCCATGCCTACTTCGAAAAGGGTTCCATCCAAATCGATCTAGAGGAATCTGATAGCCATCCTCTTGAGGAGGCCAAGACTAGTGAGCAGGAGAAGGCTCTAGACCGGGCTCTTACGGAAAAGCTTGATTCCCCGCTGCACATTGCAATAATAGATGACGAAGCCTTATACAGAAGCCATCTTCAGTTCCACCTAGAGTCCAATAGTGCCCTTCATAGCAAGCTACGGATCAAAGAGTACTCCAGTGCGGAAGATTGCCTGGTGGACCAAGTAAGCGAAACCTTCGATGTCGTCATTGTCGACGTCGATCTCGGCAAAGGCAAAATGGACGGCTTTGAAGCCGTATCGGTAATCCGGCAAATGGCAAGCAATGCCAAGATATGCGTCCATTCCAACAGGGGTGTACTAGAATACCAGCCTCAAGCCCTTAAAGCCGGTGCTGATCTATTCTTACCAAAGCCTATGACCAGGCTTCACTTACTCAAGATACTAGCTTCCAGTGCTGCTCTTAGCGAAGAGCAGAATCAAGCCGACCGATTTTCTGGAAAGATTGTCTTGGTTGAAGACAGCGTAGTAATAGTGCAGTCTTGGAAGCTAAATTTTTCTGAAGGAGAAGATTTAGAAGTCTTCATGACTTTTGATGACTTCTTGGTGAAATCTGGGAAGCAAGGCTTTTTCGACGACGTTCAAGCAGTTGTAACTGACTATTATCTCAACGATTCCTTTACAGGTACAGATGTTGCTAATCGTTTAGATAGTTTAGGAGTTCAGGTGTCCTTATACCTGAGCACCAACAAAGACTCGGTGGAGGACAGCGAGAAAATTCTTTTCAAAGCACTTCTCCCCAAGAACCCAAAACAAGCAGTTACGAAACTGAGACACCATGAGCTAGGTGTCCAAGAGCAACAGGAAACACAGACCATGGGACTAGCCAAGTTCAAGGAGACACTTCGTCAGAAAAGCCTTTTAATTGTCGAAGATGAAGTTATTCAGCGAGAGATGTATTACGAAGAGGGGTGTAGTTTGATGAATTGTGACAGTGTAGAATCCTTCGAAGATGCCATCTCGCTCTTGAAGTCTAGGAAATATGACTACCTGCTGTCAGACGTCCACCTCACAAAATCCTACGACGACCCATCAGATGGGCTTAAAGTGATGGACTTTGCCAAAGAGATAAATCCTGATATGTCAGTTGTTGCGATGTCCACCGATGATTCGGTTCCGAGAATTGAGTCGATGGATCACTTTGTTTCGAAACCTCTTTTAGACTCTGATCAAATTGCGGCGGCGCTGCTCAAAGCTGATGAGGTGCGGGCATGAGCCGAGACAAGTGCATATCAGCCTATCGTCACCATCTTGCAAATTTGATCATCGAATATCAGATCATGATTGCGCGTAGCAAGCAGGACAAGATAACGGATAGCGAGTTCATTGAAAAAATCGAATTGATTGGCTCTAAGATTCAACAAGAAACTCAAAAACTAAAAGAGCACTTAGTAAGTTTAGGGTAAGGTAGTGATGAAACGAATTCTTATAGTAGAAGATGCCAAAGAACAGCTTCAATGGTTCCAAAGTTTAGTTGAATGAACATTCCAATATTACCTCTCATCGACTCTTGAAGATGCCAAGCTCTTACTCGATTCTGAAACCATAGATGTGCTGTTGACTGATATCCATCTAACACAGGATTCCACTCTCTCTAGCTTTGAAGGCTTTGAGATCATTCAGTATGCCAAGGAAAACCACCCTGAGGTCATCGTCATCGCGATGTCTGCAGATCCCAAGATCTCAACGTATCGCCGTGCCCACGAGCTAGGAGCGGATCATTGGCTAAAAAAGCCAGTCATTGAGCTTCAAGAGCTACAGATTGCAATCGACGCCGCGAAAAGCAACCAGTATCTCAAACGCCTCAAACGAAGCAACAGCTTGAAACCGGACGCCGACTATGATCACATCTGCGAGGATGGCCTTGTCATCAGTGACGAAGTCAGACGCTATGTTAGAGGAGTCGCTAAGTCGCGAACGATTCCTTGCGTGATCTATGGGGAAACTGGAACAGGTAAGGAAGAGGTAGCAAAGCTTATTCATAAAAGGCGAACAGAAGGTGAAGGCAGCCTACCGTTCATGGCTGTGAACTGCGCTAATCTCAATAGCAATATGGCAGCTTCAATATTATTCGGCCATCGAAAAGGTGCCTTTACTGGCGCTGAGAAAACCACTAATGGCATGATTGGCGAGGCTGATGGTGGCATTCTATTTCTTGATGAGATTCATAGGCTAAATGAAGAGTGTCAATCAAGGCTGCTACGAGTCTTAAACGATGGCACCTATCAACGACTCGGAGATACCAAAACCTTGCATTCGTCTTTTCAAGTGATTACTGCATCGAGCAAAGATCTTGATGATGCCGTTATCGACGGCGAATTTCTCATGGACTTAAGATCTCGCCTCACAGGTGTCGACATTCATCTGCTTCCCTTACGGGATCGCCCTGATGACTTTGATCCATTGATAAAGCTTTTCTTTGCCCGCGAGAATATCAAGGTTTCGGAGCCCGAAATAGACCGAATTATTAGTCGCTGCAAGAGCTACTACTGGCAAGGTAATATTCGGCAGCTATTTAATGTACTCAAGTCGTTTTCTACCATGTGTACCCTGAACGAAGATCCTCTGGAAGCAGATAAACTCCCCGAATACAAAACGATGCTAGCGCCGGGTCAAGATGCTCTGCGAGCTTCTAGGCAGGCTTGGCAACGCCCCATGAAAGAAAGCCTTGAAGAGCTTGAAAAGCAGATTTTGATGAAAGCGCTTGAATCATATAGATCTAAAACTGTAGCCTGCCAAATTCTTAAGATGAATCGCTCTACGTTTGATTCTAGAGTTTCGAAGTATGGCCTTCAGTAACAAGTAAGAACCTCCAAAATATCGGAGGTTCTTATGGAAGTTGTCCGCATTTCGCTAATGAAAATCCAACCTTGCTTTAAGAAACTCATATTTTTCTTCTGCAAATGTCTGGGCCTTGGCATCACCAGCCATTATACAAGCTAGTGCTTGATTCTTACTAAAGGCACCACTACTCATATCATCGTTATAGGTGGACAAACACTCTGCGAATCTGTAAGCACCATCACTTCGGAGAACTCCACCTGTTCGAACATCCAAAGGTCGCCAGACTAAACCTCCTGCTTGATCTCTTTCATGGGGAATATGTGCAGAAGCTAGTATTGCTAGCCTAATATCCGCGGAGCTTAATTTAGGGAAATCCTGAGCGATTCTGGATGCAATGCCAGCAACCCGCGGTGACGCAAAGGACGTTCCTTTAGAGCTAGTGGGATCGTGAGTTCCTTTAGCAGCTATATCAGCATAGTCTTTCCCATAAGCCGTATAGTTGGTTAGTCTTGGGTTGTCACCATCTGCACCGTTTGCTGCAGCTACAACAATCTTATTGGGGTGTGGAGCTGATTGAGGGCAGTTACCAGGGTTCTCCATCTGAAAGTTTCCAGCAGCCGTAACGAATAAAACTTTACCAATCTTACTAGCAAGTGGCCCTGTATTTAATGCGCAAGCTTGCTTACCAGTATAGGTTCCATAAGAGGCATTGATAACCTTGACTCTGAGGTCTTGAGCTGGGCCAGAAAATATTCCTAACTCTATCATAGAACTTAACTGGCTATGGTCATCATGGAAGCATTCACCACCAATCAAAAATTTCACATTCGGATTTTCTTCCACGATAAGGCTAGCAACTTTGCTGGCATGATCGTATGGCCGATGAAAATCAATGGGGACATCATTGCTAGGAGCATAACCACCAAACGCATTCGACCAATCTCCCTCGGTATTTCGTGACCAACCATACAATGAACCTGACAAATGCGAACCATTATAATTATCTATTCGATAAGGCCCTCCCACTATCAAGTCAGAGTACTGAAAGGAAAAGGGGTCCGCTAGCTCACATAATAGAAGTCCTGAGCCAGTATCTATTGAGTCGAGATCTAAAAAGGATTGACTCTTATCACGCATTTCCCAAGCTTGCTTAGCGGTGAATGTATGACTTACTAAATCCTTGAATGTACGATCGTAGGCACGAACGCTCAAACGAAGCTCGTTCTCGCCTTTCCAATTCAAACTGAAGTAGATATTTGGCAATCGACTTGGCGCTAAATAGGCTCCCCCTAAGGTTCTCCCTTTTCGGTCTAGCACCCAATGGGTTCTTCGCTTTACAGAGCCACGGCTGTATATTTTTTCTTCGATAAATATATAGTTACCCCGATAGACTGGCTTTGAAAATCCCTGGAAGCCACCTAAAACTCCCTTTCCATTGATAAATAACGCACTATCTATGCTTGTGGATGGATTCGAGTACTGCTCGATGGTGAAGTCACGCAATGCCGCCAAAGCGGGACTTATTTGACTAGGCTTCGTGAAAAGCGTCGATAGCTCTTGACTGCTATACTTTTCACTTCCCAATACCTTGTCGATCTGCCCTACTTCAGGTTCATAATACTCGATATATGACGTACCACCAAATCCAGACACTGGGTCCGGGCCTACAGTCAAAGGGTTTAATACTCGGGATAAAATATTTGAAGGATTACTATTCCAACGCTCGGGCACTCTTCCTACTCGGAGCACGAGCTCGCTATCGTACTCTGAACTCCATAGCTTAGCATTAAAGCCTCTATAGCCCTTACCGAAACGAGAGTTAGCCCAATTTGTGAGTTTATATGCTTCATCGTCACTGATCTCTGGATAAATGGAAAAATAGGTCCCACTAAAAACATCACTAGGATTTGATGCTATGTATAGAAAGTTATCGAGGCATGCACTAACTCCATCGATTCCGGACTCAGAGAAGGTATCAATAAAACTCGTTCCTTCAGTACAAGCTGCGAGGGGGTTATCAAAGGTAGCAGAAAAGCTCAGACACTTTTTTTGCTCTGCATCGAAGATTCCGTTATTGGAGCAGTTACACTCTTGCAAGGCACGGTCATAAGTTGCACCAGATTGCTGACAGACGCTTTGTAGTAATCCGATATCTACTAGGGATGGTCCGTAAAATCGCGACAGTTCTGGATGACACGCGTCAGAGTCATCTTCACAAGCAGCCCTCGGTTTTGAGCAGCCATCTTCACTCATACACTTTGAAATAGGATCGAGCTTAATCCCACAGTCAATAATACAATCTTCAACTTGTTCAGAATTCGAGTCTTTTTTATCGCAATGCGCTGTTATAGCACCCAACCCGATAAGCATCGCCCACTGGAATAATCTCATCCCACTCTCCTTGATAGACCACTATAATTGCTCTAAATAATGTCTAATAAGCTTCACATTTTGATAACTACCTCTCGCCATATGAGAGCGAATCATTTCTACACCAACTGGAGAAGATCTAGCAATCAAATGTAAAATTTCAACTTTCTCGCCCGCTAGCGACTGTTTGATGTGAGTAGGTTGCGAGCTAACAATATTGTCATAGAACAATAGATCAACTAAATCACTCAAAAGTTGCTTTCGAGCACTACCTTCAACCTCTCCAACTGCCTTTTCAAAGTAGTCGATCATCATCATACGGTGCTGCTCTGGTTCCTTATAGCTATCGTCTATTGGAAGATTTTTTTCGAATTCTTTCAAGTAACGCTTCCATGCACTACGATCAGTTAGTAAGCTTTTCAGCTCTGCTTGCTCACCTGTTCTCAGTAGCACCTTCTTTTCAGAAAGATCCTTGAACTTTTTGATAAACGGATCCTTTTTGAATATCTTCACTTCCAAAACTCTAGGGTGGTATGCTAGGAGGTATGCCTCTTCCTCAGGGCTTAGGTCAACTTTCGGATCAATCGAGTGAACTTCTGATTCCTCAGATTCCCCTTTTAGTGTCTTTTTCTCAATAGGTAGAGACTTCGAACTTTGTAGATCCAGTTCTGAATTGGTAGAATTCACCGCGGGGCTAGCTGTAGCTTCCGCCGGCTGAAGTGTGTCACTATTGTCTTGTTTAATGTATTGGAATACTGCTAGAACTAGAAATGAAAGTGCTACAACAGCAGTGAGTAGATGTCTATTTTTCATGAAAGATTCCAAGAACTCGTTTTCGATACAATCAAGTTTATAATTCAGAGAGATAAGTAGAAATCTCTTCACTACTCACTCTCAACTAAAAAATTCAGAATTTACTTCGATTAGTTTAGGTGTAGCCTATTCTTAAGGAAGTTATACTTTTTACGTGCATACGTTGAGTTTCCTGCATCACTTCTCTCTATGCAAGTTAGTATTTGAGCTTTGTCGAACGCGCCTTCTACATCTTCTTTATTCTCAAATAGGCACTCAGCGAATCTGTACGCACCATCACTTCGGAGAACTCCTCCCGTTCGAACGTCGAGGGGTTTCCAACTCTTCAAATCTCCCCAAAAGTTTTTGTCATGGGGAATATGTGCAGAAGCTAGTATTGCTAGCCTAATATCCGCGGAGCTTAATTTAGGGAAATCCTGAGCGATTCTGGATGCAATGCCAGCAACCCGCGGTGACGCAAAGGACGTTCCTTTAGAGCTAGTGGGATCGTGAGTTCCTTTAGCAGCTATATCAGCATAGTCTTTCCCATAAGCCGTATAGTTGGTTAGTCTTGGGTTGTCACCATCTGCACCGTTTGCTGCAGCTACAACAATCTTATTGGGGTGTGGAGCTGATTGAGGGCAGTTACCAGGGTTCTCCATCTGAAAGTTTCCAGCAGCCGTAACGAATAAAACTTTACCAATCTTACTAGCAAGTGGCCCTGTATTTAATGCGCAAGCTTGCTTACCAGTATAGGTTCCATAAGAGGCATTGATAACCTTGACTCTGAGGTCTTGAGCTGGGCCAGAAAATATTCCTAACTCTATCATAGAACTTAACTGGCTATGGTCATCATGGAAGCATTCACCACCAATCAAAAATTTCACATTCGGATTTTCTTCCACGATAAGGCTAGCAACTTTGCTGGCATGATCGTATGGCCGATGAAAATCAATGGGGACATCATTGCTAGGAGCATAACCACCAAACGCATTCGACCAATCTCCCTCGGTATTTCGTGACCAACCATACAATGAACCTGACAAATGCGAACCATTATAATTATCTATTCGATAAGGCCCTCCCACTATCAAGTCAGAGTACTGAAAGGAAAAGGGGTCCGCTAGCTCACATAATAGAAGTCCTGAGCCAGTATCTATTGAGTCGAGATCTAAAAAGGATTGACTCTTATCACGCATTTCCCAAGCTTGCTTAGCGGTGAATGTATGACTTACTAAATCCTTGAATGTACGATCGTAGGCACGAACGCTCAAACGAAGCTCGTTCTCGCCTTTCCAATTCAAACTGAAGTAGATATTTGGCAATCGACTTGGCGCTAAATAGGCTCCCCCTAAGGTTCTCCCTTTTCGGTCTAGCACCCAATGGGTTCTTCGCTTTACAGAGCCACGGCTGTATATTTTTTCTTCGATAAATATATAGTTACCCCGATAGACTGGCTTTGAAAATCCCTGGAAGCCACCTAAAACTCCCTTTCCATTGATAAATAACGCACTATCTATGCTTGTGGATGGATTCGAGTACTGCTCGATGGTGAAGTCACGCAATGCCGCCAAAGCGGGACTTATTTGACTAGGCTTCGTGAAAAGCGTCGATAGCTCTTGACTGCTATACTTTTCACTTCCCAATACCTTGTCGATCTGCCCTACTTCAGGTTCATAATACTCGATATATGACGTACCACCAAATCCAGACACTGGGTCCGGGCCTACAGTCAAAGGGTTTAATACTCGGGATAAAATATTTGAAGGATTACTATTCCAACGCTCGGGCACTCTTCCTACTCGGAGCACGAGCTCGCTATCGTACTCTGAACTCCATAGCTTAGCATTAAAGCCTCTATAGCTCTTACCGAAACGAGAGTTAGCCCAATTTGTGAGTTTATATGCTTCATCGTCACTGATCTCTGGATAAATGGAAAAATAGGTCCCACTAAAAACATCACTAGGATTTGATGCTATGTATAGAAAATTATCGAGGCATGCACTAACTCCATCGATTCCTGACTCGAAGAATGTATCAATAAAGCTCGTCCCTTCAGTACAAGCTGCGAGGGGGTTATCAAAGGTAGCAGAAAAACTCAGACACTTTTTTTGTTCCGCATCGAAAATTCCGTTATCGGAGCAGTTACACTCTTGCAAGGCACGGTCATAAGTTGCACCAGACTGTTGGCACGCGCTCTGCAATTTTCCAATCTGTACAGATGCTGGCCCCGACAGGTTTTTGCCATAAGCGCTAGCGAAAGAAATGGCAATTAAAAAGAGGGAGGTACACAAGCCTTTTAACATATTTTTCATCCCTTAAATGAGTACCCACCCAACTAAGGGTGGGAGTTCGAATACTACGGCAGAAGATTGGGGTCAATTTGTGTTCTTACTAATTCTCGATCAAGATAACTCTTGTAAGAAGATTGATAGCGGGCCGATCCATTTAAGAAACCCTGTGCCACTACTATGTTTCCAAGAAGTGATTCCTGTTTCGGTTCGTAGTTATACACCTGGCCATAAAACTCTTTAGAATCAATCGCTGTAATGCTGACTTTTAATCCATCTTCAGTTACTAATTGATCACCAATGTCAAAGGTTTTAGCTTCACGAATATATCCCTTACCATCAACTAAAGGATGATTGTCAGTCACTTCGATCTCGCCGCCGTCTTCAGTTACTAATGTCACAATATCGTGTAACGAGTCATCACCCGATATAACATATTTCCCTATATCCGAGAATTCAAGATCAACAGATTCTAAAGTTGAACCTAGTTTTACAGTAGCAATAGTAGGATAAAGAGAATCTAAGGCATCTTGAATTTCCATGTATCCGTTGTCGGTTAGTATTTGTTGGTATGGTGTATAACAACTAGCACGACATGAACCTATCCAAGTATTTGGTGCTGGGACTACATCAGGCATACCATGTGCCTCTGGCTTCCAGTAGCCGCCCACAACTTTTTTTGCTGCTGCATCCCACTTTCCAAATGTTGGATAGTAAGGGAGGGGATCGAGAGTAACCTTTGACTCTAGGGTATCCTCGTCGATCACGACCGTGTAGTACCACTTATTAAACGTTCTCAAAGGGATAATTTTTGAGTTCTTTGCCCATAGTAGTCGAACCCGCGCTGTGGCTGTGTTCAAACTATCATTTTCACATCTGAGATCGTAAATTGAATTTACAGCCGGTTTCTTGAACTGGGACGCCATCGATACTGTGCTTGACATCAATGCAGCACCAACAACTAAGGAAACATTTAAGTCTTTCAATTGCATATTAAACTCCTTGATTTAACAAACAACGAAGTAAAAGCAAGAGTCATACCAATCAACTGAATACATATATGATAGAGATCTACTTGATTCGCACTGTTTCTAGGACTGGTAGTTTCATAAAAATCATGAAAAATTTCCTGATTTTTGGGAAAATATTCTTATAGACTTTCCTTAAGCTCACTCGGATTTCATGCAAGAATTCTTCTGTTACAGCCCGAAGCATATATATGTCTTGCGAATGGCGTTATGAACTCTCAATCAGACATAGAATTGTGATATATGGCATGAGCTTTGCTTTCGTATTGTTGAATCTATTTGAGGTTGGAAATGCATAAAAATTTACTCTTATTGATCAGCACGATAATATTCTTCTCATGTAGTGACGACACTGCAGTATTGAAAATAGTTGGTGAATTGCCAATAGACTCATCCGACGTTGCATTTCGTTCCACGGTCCCTATCTACTATAAAGGGAAGTTCACTTGTACGGGAGTTGCCGTTGCTGACAATCTCATTCTCACAGCGGCTCACTGTTTACATGGAAGGCAAGATCTTTCTCGAATTACTGTAGGCATGAAATCGAACTATAGTATCAAGTCGATTGATGCTAACTACTTTAAGAACAATGAGAGCCCAGAAGGACTTTGGCCAATTGGAGATATTGGATGGATCAAGTTGGAAGAACCTCTTCCTGAAGCAATAACACCAATAAGAATAGCAAAACCAAGGTTGGATGACGATAAAGAAAAAGTTTCCGTACAGTTATACGGCTATGGATCTACTGGTTTTAGCAAGCGAGATGGCGAAGTCCTAAGGTACACCGAGAGTGAGATATCTAAAATTTATTGGGGTGGGCCATTTAAGGGCACCATCGTAGTAGATTCACCAATCGATAGTGGGCCATGTCGGGGAGACTCTGGTGGACCTTTGATTTATCAACAAAGCAATTCAAGGCAAGTCCTCCTTGGCTTGGTAAGCGGCGCGGATTCTTGGCTTACTCCTGATGTCTCAAAAGTCGAGGACCCATGCAAATCCGGTCAAGCGTCGTATACAATGGTGTATAACTATCTTGATTGGATTGAAGACAGTTCTGGGGTTGCACTCGACGAAGTCCTATTAGATGATAAATTGCCTACTCAAACCATAGTTGAACCTGATGACCAATTTTCGGATTGGTGTCATCATTCAGAAATTACGATAGAACAAGCGAGAACTGTCAAAGCAGTGATGGAGTCATTGGATGCAGAGTCTTGTATGGCGATCGAGGATGCTATCATTAGAAAGAATGGTCTACTCAACCTAGCAGAGTACTCTATTCAAGATATTACTCCCCTTCAAAATCTACGTGGAATTGTCGAATTAGACCTTTCAAACAACAGAATTGCACACATTCCTAATCTATCTGGAAGTGATATTAGATCACTAGAAATTGATAGTAATGGATTAACAGTTGTTAACTTCAATTTTCTACCAGAAAACATGAAGCGTCTAGACTTGTCCGATAATAATATTGAAACGATTAAGCCTAACGATAGTGATTCCGAGTTAGAGTGGCTTAATATGAGTGTAAATCGACTTCAGACCACCATTGGTCTAGCGCGTTTGAGTTCTCTATCAACTCTATCCCTCAGTCATAACTTCATCGATGATCTATCTGGAATTGAAGATCTCAGCCTTCTAAAGATACTCAACCTTAGCTCAAATCAGATTGAAGAGTATTCCAACTTAACCGATTTGAGGGAAATTCAAATCCTCAATATCTATAATAACCCCATTATTAACTTTTCCTGTCCATACCCTGAAGACGAAGAGGGTGATGTTTGTCATTATTAACGTGTTTGGAGAAATTTTCTATGTTAAGCCTAAGTAAACACCGCGGAACTATTTTAAAAGCATCCGCACTCGCCTCAATGCTAACGGCATGTAATGGCCAGCTTCCAGAACAAAGTAGAGCGAAGAATTCGATTCCTCCCACTGCTGGATCAGCACTTCTAGAAACGGGATACGATACTCATACAGAGGAGTTTAGGGGGTCATGCGTGGCCGCCAATGGTCCATTAAAGTATGCTGGTAGTCAACGTTCAGAAATTCGCTTTGATCGAAGTATGACACTTGATGAATTAAAGACCGCCTTGGAAGTACAAATCTCTGGAAAGCTAAAAATTCCGTCCTTTGATGTCTCTGGAGCCGCTAAATTTATCAGTGACGCTTCCTCCACTGATCTTTCAGATAGTATGATTTTCTCATATCAGGTGAAGGGAAAAAGCGTCATAATGCAGAGGGTACGCTTGTCCCAAGAAGGCCTAGCTGTGAAAGGTAGATCTGAGGCAGATGTTAGAAAGACTTGTGGTGACGAGTACGTTTCTGAAGTTCAATTAGGTGCTCAGCTTTTTGTACTAGTAAACTTCGAGTTTGCCAATCGCGAGGCGAAGAGTTCATTTGAAGCGCAAATCGATGTCAACTTGGTAGATCTATTCTCACTGAGTGGCGCGGCCAGTACGTCACTAGACAAGTTTAAAGACTCAATTTCGATCTCGATGAGTGCTCTACAGATCGGTGGAAACCCATCACGACTAGCGACTATTCTACAATCGAATGGCAGTAGTGGAATTCCGATAGTTAATTGTTCTATCACAAACAAGGAACAGTGCCTGGCAGCCATGCAGAAAATTGTAAAATATGCATCTGGTGAAGGTCGTGGGGATTTTATTGATCAGATTCAGAACCTTAGCTATAATCCTACTGACCCCAATGGCGCAGCTTTCATTGGCTACAAGTCCAAAAGCTACTATGAGAGTGCTCTTTATGACCTCTACCCTGTAGAAGGGGCTGTAATTCAAAGAGCTGTAGCAGACAATCGTGCTTCTCTCGTCACTATGTACGAGGACCAAGCAAAGGCGAATAAGCGAGCAAACGCACTTCTAAGGATGCGACTATCTCAACAAGAACGTAATGATATTCGGAATATTGCATCACTTACCAAGGCTAATCTTCGTGGTATTACAGATACAGCAAAAATTTGCTATGAAAAACCAGGTAACTGCGTAGGTGCATTTAATAAGCTAGTTGTTAAAGACTTTGATCAAAGAAAACTGCAGAAGAAATTCACTTTCTTCGACTATTGTGATCTTCCCAATCAAAGTAGCTCCGTGTCAGATACTATCGAGGCAATTCGGGTTGCCTATGATGCAAGAAATGCGAGCTGTGGTGACCTTGAGTCTGATCTTTTAAATAGCCTAGAGTTGGATCTAAGTGATAGTGATCCAGCAGTGCGATCCTTGAAACCTCTTCAGGGGCTTGAACATCTGCAATATCTAGATATCTCAAAGAACCAAGTACGTAACATTAGCCTTTTATCCCAATTTAAAAGTCTACGATTCTTGAATGCACGAGAAAACTCTATTAGCAATATCATACCTGTTTCAAATCTAAACAAGTTAACCTATTTAGATTTGGCCTACAATAGAGTGATTGACGCTGAACCGCTAAGGAACAACCGTACCCTCAAGACTCTCCTGATTCACGGCAATGACCTATTCAGCGAGAGCCCTCTTCTAGACTTACAAGGTGTTGACACACTTATCATTTCAGAAGAGAGAACCTGTGAAGAAGAAAGGAAGTACGCGTTATCTAAAGGCTGGGTATCTCAATCCGACTACGAGTTGTTTAAAACAATGGATTTCGCTCCTAATTACTACAATCCAGGGGACCGGAGTAGTGGCCTAGACGGGTGGCTTCTATGCCCAATCGTTTTTTCATCTTTCGATCCAGGTGCATAAGTAGAAGAGCTGTGCCCCCGTTGAGGGGGTATTTTTTTGGGGAGGATCTCTCGTGCCGAGATTAAGAATCAATTTGATACTATCTATACTTATTTTTCTAGGATTAGATGTTCGGGCATCTACCATACCCAATATTGCTAAGCAGCAGAAAATAGGGGCAGGTTTTGACATCAATAACCAATCGTTTAGAAGCCCCTGTCTTGAAGGTGATGTTGAGTACACTGGAACACAGTCATCTACCTTAAACCTAGACTACACGGTTGACGAGGAAACTGTCGAAAGTCAACTACGCTCGAGTATCAGTGGCAAGGTAAATCTATTTGTCGCCTCCGCCAAGGCCTCGCTAGAAATCTCAAAATTTCTCACGAAAAGTGACTACTCTCAAAACTTAATATACTCACATAGAATAGTTGGAAAGACTGCTTCAATAAGGAATATCAGATTAACCGGAGACGGCTTGAAAGCTTCTGAGTCTAATGATGAAAATTATAAGAGGCTTAAATGTGGTCAAGAATTCATAAATCAAATCAATCTTGGTGCTTCTCTGTACATAGCTGTACGTCTAAATTTCGAAAGTAAGGAGATGAAAGAGAGATGGAAAGCAAAGGTAAAATTTAAGGTTCTTGGGTTCAAAAAAACAAAATCATTCCGAGGATCATCTGGCTACGAAAACTCCTCAACTTCGGTTAGCTTTCATGCTGTGCAAATTGGTGGTGATCCATCTAGGCTTAACAAAGTTCTCGCATCGATCAACAGGACTAACTGTACTCTTAAAGAAATAGAGCAATGCCACGACGCTGTAGATAAGCTTCTTGATTATGCAACGTCAGAAGACGGATTTAGGTCTCAGTTAAATCAGCTCGAGTACAGCCATACAGATTACTATCCGGCTATTTCCTATGAAACTATTCCATATAATCAAACAGAGTTCAAAAACCTGAGTACTGCGGCTTTCAGTCCATTTAGTGTTCACGTTCGCAATGTGCAAGAAAATATTTCTAATGACTATTCTGATATGTCGGAACTTTACCAGCGTTCCGTTTACCTCTTGAACAGCAACCGATTACTACCTGAAGAACGATCCTTATTCAAGAAGATACGGAGTGACACCCGCGAAAATATAACTAGACTTCTCAGAGTTCGTGATACCTGCCTAAAGAAATCGGAACAAATTTGCCTTGCAGAAAACTTTAACCTTAATCTTATTACCATTGACCGTGATAAACTCTTCATTCCGGAAAGACTGCTCGATCGATGTGAACGAGCTGCCCTTGATGATCCTAGTGACAGTGATGCTATTATCATCAAACATATCTATGACAACTACCCTATCGATAGCTGTATCGAACTTGAAAGAAAGCGCGATTTGATAACTAGAGTCAAGATTGTAGATAGCAACTTAATTAGCATAAGTATCCTTAAGTTTCTTCCGAACATTGAAAGTCTTTCCTTGCAAAATAACATGATCGGTATCATTGGACCGATCAGGTATCTAACGCGTCTAAGATTCCTTAATATTTCAAGTAACTCTGTAAACGACCTAAACTCCCTTCGGTTTCGCACTAAATTAAAGCGACTCAATATATCTAGCAACTCAATAGATACTTTGCGGCCAATCAGGGATCTACCTCTCGATAGACTCTATACTTATGGAAATCCCATAACCGACTATTCGGTAATAGAGAGGAATAGAACTAGATACACCCATCTCATCCTTACGAGTGAACAAGCCTGTAATGATGAACTAAGACAGTCGGTTGCATTGGGTTTGATAAGTAACGGTGACCGTGACTTCTATGTAAGTATGGGCTTCGGTCCGACCTATGTGGACCCATCCGATAGAAGGCTAGGAATTGAGGGGTTCTTTTATTGTGACATTGCATCGACGACTTACAGATATATGTGGGATCTATGAAAAATTTAATTATTCTAATTTTAGCTTGTCAACCACCATTCCTAGCTTTTTCCAACGAGGCTCCTGGCGACGTCGGTGAGCTACTACTAGGTGTAGGGTTCGATTCTTTTACAGAAGAATATAAAAGTGAGTGTATCGTAGGAAACAACTCCTTCGATGGCTTTATCACTACGAAGGATTTCCTAAATCTTCCGATGAACAATTATGATCTTAAGGAACAGCTCAATCTACAAGACGAACATCCAAAGTTTGATCCATATGGAGTATATGAAAAACTTCTGAACCATGACTCAGAGTCAAACTTGAGCTTGGTTCTCAACTATGGTGTCATTGTTGAGAATATAAGGTCCTATCAACAATCTTCTCAACTGCTAGATATTGGATTTCGTGCCAACTCGCAAGGAAACTTTCGAAAGGTCTGTGGGGATATGTACATTGACGAGATTCAATGGGGTGGTCTAGTCGTTATGTCAGTGATGTTCTCTTTCCGGTCGCCGAGGTTTAAAAATATATTTTCTAAATCCGCTCTTTTAGATCTCGCTGGAATAGAAGACTTACCAGATAAAATCGAATTTGCTCTAACCGAGTTCGATGATGAAGTGGCAGTTAGCTTACAGACTCTACAAATTGGGGGTGATGTTCATAAGTTCACAACTAGTATCGGAAACAATAGGTTGGTTTGCTCCGGGAGAAATACTAATGAGTGCAGATCTTCCATTATAGCTTTCAGAGAATATATTTCAAAGAGTGGGGGCTTCAGAGATCAGTTCCCATTTGGAGGCGTTACTAAAATACCAGCCGAGCTAGTTCCCGTATCTTTTAAACTAAAATCTTATGAAGCTGAGACATTGAACATTTCCATCTCTAATGTTAGCGAAGTCGATAAAAGTGCTAAGAGCTTGTTGATCAATGAGAGAGATTCGAATAGAAATACGATTTCTCATCTTAGTAGCGTCAAGAAAGTTGTTAGATCTTTACAAGAGTTGAGAAGACTTAATTCATTAGTTGCAGATCTGAAATTCAACATGCAACTAGTAAATAATGCTATTACTAGGTGTAGGAATAAAATATCAACATGTCATAGAGAGTACAATCTATACCAAAATCAGAAAAAAGAAATTTTAGAGTCTCAAATGGCTCCTCGCCTTGACTTTCTTGATCACTGCCTCATTGGAGGCTACACTGAAGAAGATAGGCTCACGCTAGACGCTATATTTCATCGAATTGAATTAAATCAATGTTCCGATTTATATGACGATATCACTTCGAGATCGGTTTTGAATCTCAATGGTAAGAACATTTTGTCTATTTCTCCATTGAGAGGCCTCACTAATTTGATTGCACTCGATCTAAGTAAAAACAGGGTAAGTGACATCTCTGCAATATCAACTCTTTCCAACCTACGATTCCTAGATCTCAGTTTCAATAACGTTTCGGTAATTGAGCCTCTATTAGTTTTGAATCCATTCCAAGTACTAGCCATAAGAGATAATTTCCTTACAAACCCCGATATACTACTCTCGAGGGCAGATACTTTTATTAAGGATGACAAAGGGGCGTGCGAATTAGCTATTAAAGAATCAATTAGTAAAGGACTGGTTGATACCGAACTAGCTGAGTCCTTCGAAGAAATTGGTTTTGCACCTCTGTTTTCTAGCAACTCTCCTCTAGCTGTCAACGCTTGGCTAAAGTGCGAAATAGTAAATGGTGAAATCAGAGTATTAAAACTCTATGGCTTCTAAAGCGATATCTAGATAAAATTTAATGAATCAAGGAAAAATAATGAAATTAACTCTTATCACCTTTTTCACGGTTTCTTTTCTGGCCGGGTGCGGAAACTACCAAGCAGATAAATCCTCGACAAAGTTCGGTGTTTTTTCTAATGCTTCCGAGTACTCACTTCTTCCTATGATCGAGAAATCCGGGAAGATAGATTTTTGTGTAAGTTTTCAAGGGGAAGACCCAAGTCTCGAGCTTAAAGAAAAAGTTCGAATTGCAGCCGAAAACGCGGTTTTTCAGTGGAATGGTCAGCTTGTCGGAATGAGGAATCCCATCTGGCCGCATATTCAGATCGAATCAAAAGTAATCTTTAAGGTTGATGATTGTGATCAGTTCGAAAATAGATCAGTCGTTAAAATTAACCTCTGGAAAAGTGAAGAAGTATGGATTAGCACCTTTAGTGATACCAAGCGCAGTCACGCTAGACTTAGAGAAGGCACCATAAATCTACATCCCAGATACTGGACTGAAAATCAATTCAAATTAGAATACGTAGTGTTGCATGAATATGCTCACCTTCTTGGTATAGGAGATACTTATCATATAGCTGGTCGAAATACCCCCGATTATCAACCTGCATCTGCTATGAGAACTTCAGGAAACCCCATTACAAGCGATGATAGAGGAGCAATACGTGCCCTATGGAAATATCTGAGGACTGGCCAATTTAGTTGCGGTGATGAGTTCATAGCTGTTAATTCAAAATACAATCTATGGCAACAAAACTTCTGTTCTGAAAAGACATTCGTATGCGAGGAAAGTCGTAGGGCTCATCTTGATGCAGGTCATATCGATAAAGAAGAGTATGAGGAATTTAGAATGCTAAACTTTGCTCCACTGCTTGAAGCTCCAGGTGACCCCAATAGCACAATTAATGGATGGCTTCTGTGTGAAATAGTTGTCGATCAGCTCATATAGAACTCAATAGTTGATAAAGAACCTTCAACTCTCAGGTTTTCTTCAAGGAAAACCTGTTTGTAGGAAAAACTGAAAGTAGGGTCACCTTGTCCTAAGATCTGATTAGCCCCCTCCATAGTTGTACAGGGTAAACCAAGTATCTATCAGTAAGCTTTGCAAGTAGTTTGGACTGCCCGTTCAAGCTTGGTGATCTTTCAGCAAGCCAGCTCAACTTACTCCCTAGCAATATGATTCAAGCCTCAGTAACAAGCACGGAGACAGACATTGAATCCCAAACTTTCCCAACTTAAAGAAGCTTTCAAAGCATGGCGAGAAAGCCGGAAATAAGTCAGAGCAAGAACACCGGATCCTCAAGGTTTTGCTTCCCGACGGGAAAAATCGGGCATCCCAACCCCTGGCTCACTTTCATCATCACCAGGTAGCAGAAAGTTTTAGCATAAAACCTCCAAATTAAGTGGCATTTTCAATGGTTAATATTGTAGCTGCTGAGCTTGGGTCAGGGAAGGGCGCGGTAGTTAAATCGCGATTCAAGATCAATTAACCCCGTTTCCCTCCGATGCCCGTCACACCCCACGCGCCGTTTTCCGGCATGAGGCGTTACCCAGAGATTTCGCTCTTAAGGTTTATGTAACTGTTGCTCCTTGAATACGCTGCCTAGGTTTCACTTGGTAACCGGTAAAAAGTTTCCACCTACCATAGATTTCCTCTTGGCTCCACTTAGTCCAGGAGCGACCTCCACGTTTTACTGGCTGTTGACGCGATGCAAACTTTCTGACCATTAGATCCACCCGCCAGCGAACGAATGAGAGATCTTTACCAGAGTTGCCCCACCTGAAGTAGTTAACCCAGCCGCGGACGCGAGGGTTTACTATTTCTCGCACCACTTGATCTACTGGCATTTGCCGATTCCTTCTCATGGTCGCTTTGAGGCTTCTGAGAAACTCTGTTCTTTTCTCTCGCTTCGGACGGCTTAGGATTATTAAGTCTGTGCTTCTAGGGCCAGTCGAAATCAGTCTAAACTGATGCCCCAGGTAGTCAAAGTAATGTCCCTTATAGAGTTTCATTATCTTGCTCTTCTTGTGATTTATTTCTAAATCAATTTGTTCAAAAGCAGCGTCAAGCTTCTTTGCTATCTCGTTGGACAGACCTTTCTTGCCAAAGTTAACTTGGACAAGAAGATCATCGGCAAAGCGGACATAGTCTAGCCCATGATAGTTTCCATCGAAGTTTACTCGTTTTTCCCGCTCCAGCAGTTCGTCTATTTCTGTTAGAAATATATTTGAGAATACGGGCCCAAGAAGTGAACCCTGCGGTATTCCCTTTTTCCCCGCCGTCTTAAGGATCGACTTGCAAAGCTTCAAGATTTTGTTGTCACAGACTCTCTTAGCTATCTTGTTCAAGAGTAAGTGGTGTCTGACATTGTCGAAGAACCCCTTTATGTCAAGGTCCACTATGTGATAGTAGCCTCGACTAAGATTTCGACGCACTCTGTCAAGAGCCTGATGGGCTGACCTTTGCGGTCGATACCCGTAAGATCCATCTTTGAAATCCATCTCAAAGATGGGCTCGATTACTAGTTTCAAGGCACCCTGTACCACTCTATCTTTAATAGTAGCTAGCTTTAACGTACGAAACTCTCCCTTCTTGTCCTTCGGAATCTTTACAATTCTTACCGGAGATGGTTGGTACTTCATACTTTTTAGATCCGTTGACACTTCATCTAGGAATTTATCCACACCATACTTTTCGATGTCCGCAAAGGTTTTGCCATCGATTCCTGGAGCACCATTGTTTCTCTTGGACAGTCGATAAGCCTCTTTGAGGATATCCGTTTTCCAGGTGTGGCAATGAAGCCCCCAGAACCTATGCGTGGGATCGGCCTTCGCCTTAATCGCTATTCGTCTTCTCAATTCTTGCACACCATTGGAGGTTTTTATCATGGCCTCCGTGCCTCCTATATTAAACACGAAATATCTCTCAGTCTGGCCCCTTCGCTCCCCACTTGTTAGGTGGTTCACCACTACTATGGACCAGGCGGAATCCCTCTACTCTTCAGCTATGTTGCCATGGCTTACTTTCTCCAAGGTATTTCTTCTTGGGAATAGGAGGGCCTCCCCAGTTCCGACACAATCCTTCGATACATGCCACCGCCACCACCCCGTCAAGACCAAGATAAGGTATCAGCCAGACTTCCAACTCTTGGTACTGCCTTCGCCAGTTAACAAGTGGCTCGGCTCTTGGAATAGACTTTCGAGGCTAATATGCGTTCGTTACCTGCGGCCTGCATCTTTGCTCCCAGGGCAGATCCCTGGTTTGTCAAAGGGCTTAGTATACTATGTTTCCATTAGCACACTCCTTTCAGCTACGTTGATTTGGCTTTTACAACGATGGGACTCTCACCCACTGGATCGCGCCAGCTTCGCTGGGCGCTCTGTTAACGGTCACTGAAAAGCGGCAGTAAATGACTATGGCTGCCGCTTTTCAGTGACCTTTAACAAAGACGAAATGAACTATATTTTGGCTATAGAAGCTGGCCAGTACAAACATGGAAATGAGAGAGCCGCAGCATGGGTTCGATCTAAAAAAGGAACAGAATAGTTGATTCTAATCAGCCCTCAATCGATCGACACAGCTGACTCTGTGATGAATTGAAGCGCCAGCTATCACTAATTGGAGTATTTATGAGGCAAAGGTACCATTTTTCGTAACTCTGAACGCGGGCTGCTTGCATGGGATGTGTTGAAGTTAGTGGAAGAGGCAAAGACTTTACCTACCGAATCTATTCCTTTGACTCAAATCGAAGAGCTTGCTGAAGAATACTAGTTTGGACATACAAAACCAACTGTTAAGTTAGTAGCTGACCATGCTCAACTTATCAACCAAGCTGATCTTAGGGATCCAATTATCCTATGTAGCCAAGGAAGAGTTATGGATGGTATGCACCGAGTTGCTAGAGCTTACTTAGAGGGTTTAAAATCCATAAATGCTGTGCGATTTACGAAATATATTGAGCCTCATTTTGTAGGAGTGGAGCCACACGATCTACCGTATTAGAGGCACCAGTTTTTTGGGTCCTTCCACCCAATAGATCTTGAACGGGAGGGGGCCCTTCACTCTTTTCCTAGACGCCAACCCGCCATGGTCCACCAATTGAGGTCACTCAGAGTCCCTCATAACAGCACAATTCTATTGATATTTGATTCTAAGTTAAATTTATTACTTGCCAATCCATGACAAGAGTAGTTAAAAGCTTCTACCCGCCGAACCGTCATAGGGAAGACCATGGATAGCATCAGGGCATTTGCCAAAAAATACAGTCTTAGCAAACGAGAATCAGAGATTCTAAAACTATTGATCACTGGCACAGACGTGAGTGGTGAGTATATCTCTTCTGAGTTTGGAATCTCGCCCAACACAGCTCGGATTCACATCAAGAATATGAACATCAAGTTCGGAACACGCAGTAAGGGACAAATGCTTCAGAAATTCATACGTGAGATGGTCGTTGGATAGAATGATGCATTAGTGAGAAATCATAGTCTTTAAGCAAGGCACCCTAAGTTCTCCTTGCAGATTGATAATCGAGTGGATACCAGCAGACTTCTGTACATCGTACTTTAGAATACAAGTCCTGCCTCTTCGATCCAGGACAACATCTGCCTTTCGAAATACCAACCCTCTTGACTCTAAGTATTGCTCTTCTTTCATCGACCACTTCATTCCCTCATCGTCAAGAGATTCTACAAGTGGTGCCCGGCCGACTCCTAATATGGTCATGCTTGAATTAGCCCGATCAATATATAGCTGGGTAAGAGTATTTCCCTCTTCAGCAAGGTAAATTACTTCAGCATCCTTGCGTCGCTCCAGCTTGATATCAACAGTTTGCCAAACCGTTAATTCATTGACAGCAGTCGCACTAACCGCTGGCAAGTACATTTCAAGCTGGTTCTTGGAAGTAGCTCCATAACTGTTTTGAACAAAGCTAATGCCCAAGATTAGGCTCAATATCAAAAAGGAAGCAATATAGTCTCGTCGCCTAGTCATTGTATTTCCCACCTAGATTAAGAAATAAATCCGTCTTTTTTGGATTTAATCAAGACCACCTCGATGGGAGTTTATTGCGCCAATTGCGCTTATTTCCGGTTTGTTCAGGAAAAAGGCGCCTCCGGAAATAGAAAGGCCAGCTCCTATTCCACCAATCAAATTTGTAAGCATCTATAATTACGTACCTTTTACTCCCCCATAATTGGAATCGCTCGAAACCAAAGAATTGCAATCCATTCCTCACGCCCAACGCCCGGTCCCAATTAGGATGTTTCCTGCATGAAAGGAGACCGTATGGAGATCAACGTAGCGCAGCCTGAAGAAGTTTTAGGCATCACATTCAAACCCTCAGGAAACGACAGAGTTCCCTACCCCCTATTCGTAAGAGCGGAAGAGGTGATTACTACGGCATGAGGCAAGCTCTAAAGCTAGTGCACCACGAAAAATCATCCCAGATCAACCTTGAAACAGAACGAGCAAAGTTTGCAGCAGCCCAGACTTGGAACCTAAAACTAGCATACAAACAGCGAAAAGGGGAGCTTGTAAACGTAGTTCTTGATAAGTCAAAAATGGTGCGAAGCTTCGTCTTCACATGCTTTCAAGTTGTCCCTACTCTAGCACTGTCTGCCCAACCTTTACGGTGAAGCAGGTGTTCAAACACTTATGTGAGACTAATATGGTAGAGAATTGTCAAACCATTCTAAGCCAGTTGTTTATCCGGGCTACAAAAATCGATCATTTGAGAAACGAATTGTTTGGGTTTCATATTTCTCAACACCAATACTTTGGATCAGAATCTTTTTTCTCATTACCTAGCTTGCAAACAGAGAATATTTGAGGTTTATACTATGGAATCTGCTTTCAATGCGGACAAAAGGCTCTTTGACAATCTAGTATCTAAGGAAGAAATTGCGCTCGAACTAGGAGTAACAACTAAGACTATCTCCAACTGGATGTCAGCTGGAAAGATTCCTTCTATTAAGATTGGAAGGAAAAACTTCGCACTGCGTTCCGTGTTAAGAGTTTGGTTGGATAGTCAGAGAAAAAAGGCGAATAGAAAATGAGCGTAGAAACAAGATACAAACTTAAGATTCCAACCTATAAACGAAGGACGTTTAGTATTTCAAAATCTGAGGATAGAGGAAAGTCTTGGAAGGTAATTAAGACAGAAGAAGTTGAAAATCTTAATAGTAAGTACTTAGGTGGAGCTCTAAGTTTTAGTCAATGTGAATTGCAATTCAAGGAACTGCTTAAGAGCTTATATGAATCACGTGATCAAGAGTCAAAAAAGGTTTCAAGTAGGAATCAGAGTATCATGGAGGAATACTTTGCCATTAAGTATCTGAGGGATGTTAGAAAGCGCAGACTGGCGAAGCGAACTCCAGAAAGCTCGTATTACGACTTGAAGAGGGCTATCTTAGCTCTTGGAGAACTGGACCTGCGATTGGCTCCGATAGATCAGATTCAAGAGCGTATTGATAAATACTACGAGGGTTACCAGTCACAAACACCGCATGAGAAGACTGTGATGAGGCTGAATGCTCTTCTTAAATTTGTAGGGCGTGGGAATGATAGGTTAGAAAATTTTCGTGCTAACCACATCGAAGAGGTCAAAAACCTATCCAACGAAGAGTATGCAGCTGTTATCGAGCGCTTGCAAGGCTACGATAGAGTACTAGCTGAAATAGCATACTGCTCCGGCTTGAGGTTGGGGGAGATCTTTGGGCTTGAAAGATCCAATGTGAAAAAGCTGAACTTCGGATTTGCTTATCTTGTAAATAAGCAGATGTTGCGTGACGGCTCTATGACACTACCTAAGCGGGGTAAAGCACGAAGGGCATTTGTCTATGAACAATGCGGGGAATCGCTTAATGAGTGGCTTCAAGCTTCGAATGATGTTCGATTAAAACTAAGGAAGAGGAGCTTTAGCAAGTTTATTGCGAGTGCCTGTGAGTCGATAGGCTCCAATCACGTACTGAGTTTCAAGGATCTCAGACATTGTTACGCAATCAACCTGTTGAACGATGGGGCGACTTTGAGCCAGGTGGCAAGTAACCTCGGCAACTCAGAAAAAGTATGTCGAAAACACTATGTTGGCTATGTCATGACTAATGATGGAATTGATAATTTAGCTAGAACAATCAGTGAAAACTCTTTAACTACAAGTTTGTAGGCTAGGCCGGCTAAGATACTAAATTTACGAATAATAAATTAATATTAATAGAGTTGACTGCGATAGGTGTGAGTTAAGTGAAGTTGAAGGTAACCACTGGAACCATTCGATGGAACCACTACTTTTGTCGTATCTGCTTAATATATTGTAATCAATGGAGAAAGTGGCGAAGGCAGCAGGACTTGAACCTGCGACCGCCAGATTAGAAATCTGGTGCTCTATCCAGCTGAGCTATGCCTCCGTGGATACGCTTCCAAAGAACTTGGAAGGTGTAACTTAATACTCGCATCTGTAGGCTTTCGTCAAGGCTAAATTTTATTGAGCTTTTTCCAGTAGCTGAGAGTTGCGGGGTCTTGGCGAGCAAGCATGGTCCCCTTTGTCATAAGATCTTGCCCGCCAATTTTTTTCATGGCTTCCAGTATACGAAACTGCACCCAGAGGGGTTTTCTGTTCCGATGGTTCTCTGGGTTCAGGTACGCGGCGACGAGAAGGTCTGCTGCCTTTTTGTAGCCCGTCCCTTCGAAACGAGTTCCAATGGTGGTCGCTGCTTCCGCTCGCACCACCACCGCGGGATCTTGCAACGACCTTTCAAGGATTTCACCGCAGTAGAGCCTCTCGCTACGACCGCAAACCCTTACCCAAGCCAAGCGCCATTCCCACGCCCAATCGCCGAGGGTTTTGCCCCTATTTTTGTGATACTTCCAGAATGCCTCCCGATCTTCGATGGCTAGCTTCATAAATAGTTGCCATTCTGAAGGCTTAGGACTCTGATCTATGGGTAAAAGCTCTAGTTTATCGGCCTTGTCACGAGCCTGCAATCTTACTTCTGAAAGAGCTGCCACTAGTAAAAATAAGCAGCTACTCAGCAAAACTCGAAAATTCATGCAGAATACTCCCCTAATATTTGATGTGTTAACACCCAGTATTTATAAGCGAAAAAAAATAAAGTTTAAGAATCGCCTAAAGTATTGTGGCAAGATGGCCGATTTTACCTATGGGTTGTGGCAATTAATCAGCTAAGTAAATTCTTTCCGCTGACTTAGCCATATTTTGTTGACTTGAATAGCCGACGCGGAGCTTTTCGCAATGAGTGAACAGGTTTGGTACCTCTATCAAAACGGACAGCAGATCGGGCCTTTTGACACGCAGCAGGTGCATCAGCTTATGACTAATAAAATGATCTCCCAAGAGGGGTTCATTTTCAAGGTCGGCTGGAAAGACTGGAGGCCGTTAGAGGATGGCCTAGAAGAACTAGGAGTTGCCGCGGATAGTGGGGCAGAGGCTCCACCAGATCCAGAAGCTATGGAGCGGCGCCGTGCTAATTCTCCCCGGGCTAGCGTCAAAGGTCGGGTGGCTGTTCACAACAACGGTCAGCTCACAGTTGGATCGGGAGTAAATATTTCAGAAACAGGGATCTTTGTGGAAACCAGGGAAGAACTCTTTACAGTTGGAGAGCAGTTGAAGCTCTCGGTCAGATGCAACGGTCTCGATAAGGCATTCAATGCTGAGGCCGTGGTTGTTCGCTACAACAGTGATTCTCGCTACCCTGTGGGCTACGGTCTTCAGTTTGTCGAGATTCCAGACAAGGCTCGAGAAGATATACATCGATTAGTAGAGGAACTTAATCGGGCTGGTTAATGCGATGACTAAGGGCGCATGCCCTTGAAAGGGAGATATACATGGAAACAATGGGCGAAGTTACAAGCTCCTGGAAGACAGCAAAGAATCTTGATGAAGCCAAGAATCTGGTGGATATGGGGGTTCTTCTGTCGTGGAAAGATACAAGGCCTTTAAAAAAGGTCCTTGATAACGATGGCATGCAGGAGCTAGTGCGATACATCGCAGTACGCCTGGCGGAGCGAGTGGAATCTCGCCTTCCTGAAGAAATTCTTATCGAGAGCCTTCTTGTTCTTCTTGCCAATAGCCAGGAAGAGGTCGTGCTGAACGCGTTTTTGGAAGAACTCGTCCAGCAGCCGAATCCCATGGAAGCATGCGAGACCTTGGTTGAGTTAGCGATCACAGCCGAGATCTCAGATTCCGAGCACTACGAAGATATTTTTTCAATCGCAGTGGCGTTGATCTGCGAGCTTGGCAATCTGATTCAATCTATCCAGCAAGAGTACGCAGACGACGAGACCCTGAATACTAACAAGGTCCTTGATCATATCTCGACTTACCTTCTATCTGTGTCAAACAGCAATAATAATTGTATCCGATTAAGTCTAGTTCATTACTTCGGATCTTTGGAAAAGGGTAAATCACACAAGCCCGGTTTTAACCGGATCATGGGGCGTTTCGGGCACACTGTTCTGGAGCACCTTTTTACCTTGCTTTTCAACAAGAAAACGGAGGCCGTTGCCCTTCAGTTTCTACTCGAAAACACACCCTATATATTGGAAGCAGATAATCACTGCCAAAAGATTCTTCATGAGACATGGAAGTACTACATGCTGAAGAAGCCAGAGCGTTTTGCGCTATTCATCCAAACGCTTACGGGCCATCTGGTATCGCAGCCTCAGAACGAGCAGGTCCTGGCACGGCGAGTTTTTCTGCAACATCTCGGTGTTCTCTTGAAGATCGTCTCAGAAGTGAATCATAAAGATCTCGGTCGCGAGATTATGTGTGCCATTGGAGCGTTTGCTGAGGACCCTTTCCGAAACGAGCTGATCAAGATATTAAGCAATGACAAAGGTATTCGGGAGAACTTCCGGAACCTCGTTGGCAAGCTGCTTGATGCACAGAATGCGGAGCAGGTGATCGACGAGGCTGATGGCTTCCGCTCCTCGAAACGAGGGCGAAAGCCAAGCTTTGCCAAGGCAGACAAAACCAAACCTATCTATCAGGCCACGTTCCTTGGCCATCAAACAGTGGCTCGCGCCTCTTAAGGAGCGGTCGATGGCTTGATCTCGGCCCCTTGCTGGGTCGGGAAGTCGATTGTTGTATTTTTTCCTAAAACATCACGAATCGCCCACGCGCCTTTGTATTTGACGACGGCAACGGTGTTTTCTGTTGTAATTTGGGCGGCTTCTGCAGGCGCTTGGTCCGGATTGTTCCCCAGGTCTCGGTAAGTTAACACAAAAGTGATTTCAGTTTCTCTGGGAGTCCGGTCGCGGCGCTCAACCACGGAATAAGCTTCCAAATGATAACGTTTGTCGATGAAGGCCTTGCTGACGGTTTCGTCCGAAGCCTTTTCAATAGCTGCATGCAATGAGCCGGTTGTAAGATTGAGTAACTGGACCCTTTGCCCCAAATCAGTCATGTTCAAGGAGATATCAAGATAGGCTTGTACCACCTCTTCGGGAGTAAGGTCCTTGCGCCCCTTGCCGCACATGCTTGTACAACCCGCCAAAATTAGAAACGAGACGATCAGCTTAAGGTAAAGCTTTGCGGTAGTCATTGAGTATCCTCCGGATATGATTGATCCATGACATCGTCATGATGATGCGACGAGGGTTCTTTGCTTTCTTCTAACGCTTCGTTTTCAAGTATTTGTTGGTCTTGGAGCTTTTTCTCTTGATCTAAGATCTTCTGTTTTTGGCGTTTCTGATAAACTGTATCTTTCGGCAGGCGAGTTGGGACGTTGTCAGGCTTTGCAGCTGGTCGGTATCGATCGTAGTTATAGCCACGATCAGGGTTGACCCTATAGGGTTTGGGGTATCGTTGGCTCACAGCCTTATGTCGTCGTGGTCGTCCTACTTGAGGTAGAGGTGTCGAGCGAAGGCTACGTTGGTTCTTGAAGGCTGCGATCAAAGCCTTTAGAAACTCATTCATGGGAGCAGGTGCGACTTGGCTTAAGGTCGATCCCATTTCAGGCCTAAGAACGTCGAGGTCTCGCGTCACTGTATAGAGCTGATTGTCTACCAGAAGAACCGTAGGAGCTTTAATCGGCAAGCTTAGAGGGCGATGAGATACAGAAATACCTTGCTGATTCAGGAATCGCACCCGCGAAAGGTAGCGATTAGCTTTTCGTTTGCCGAGTAAGACATTTACATTCACCTTACGGTACTTGGCTAGGTATAGCGCTGAGGAAATATCTCCATCTGTTAGAAAGTCTGAAACCAAAATCACCCGTTTTTGGGCGGAGCCAATAAGGTTTAAGAGTCGAGCCCGTAGGCTCTTGAAGTCGCTAAAGCTCTCCTGCGCTGGGCCTGGGGTTTTTTGGGGCACCTGAGGGGCCCGAGGTGAGGAGGTGGCTGCCATCGAGTGTCGACTAGAAGCGCCTAGACTAAGCAATAGTAGACCGACGGCCGTGATGCTTTTGAAATACCCTGGTGGGCCCCCAGTTTTTGAGGCGAATGTCTCGGCAAGTGCCGTTTTAACCAATTTAAAAACTGGGGCAGTCACAAGCAAAAAGCTCCTATATCTTTTTACGAAGCTTGATGATGAATGCTCCAAAGCCGTCCATATCATCCTGGTTCCCAGCATAAACTGCCAAATAGTTCTGGCGGGTGACATACTTCTTAAAGTAGTCAGGAAGCCTGGATACAGGAGATATGATTTCGATCTTGTCGCCATACTCATCAACGATGCGGTTTAAATGATCCTCTGTTTCAGCTCGCTCGAATGAGCAGACTGAATAGATCAATTCTCCGCCAACTTTCAACCTCGTCAAACCGTGTTTGATCATAGCATATTGGGTGTCAATCACCCCGTCTAAATCATCCGGGCTCTTATGCCACTTACCTTCAGGGTGGCGTCGCAGCACACCAAGGCCAGTACAAGGAGCGTCTAGTAGGAGTTTATCGGCCTTCTTCCGGGCCTTCCACTCTAAAAAGTCGGTTTGCACCCATTCCAATTGATCATGACCCATGCGCTCCATGTTTTCCTGGGCTCGTCGTAGCTGCTCATCATCCTTTTCGATAGCAATAAGTGTGATCTTTTCGGCGCCTAGCTCATAGATGTGCGATAATTTGCCTCCAGGGCCAGCGCAAGCATCGACAACAGTTTCCCCTTCTTGAGGATCCACTAGAAAGCCGATCAACTGGGATGACTCATCTTGAACCGTATAATATCCCTGAGAAAATAAACTCGGAGCGGCAAACTTTGGAGCCTCTTTCAGACGCAAAGCACTTCTCAGGAAGCGCTTGTCTGAGTGGGTTTTCTCTTCTCTAAGAAGGCGCTCTTGGAATGTCCGTGTTTCCTCAAGGTCAATCTTGAGCGAGTTGATTCGGATACTCATGGGTGGTGGCTGATTGTTGGCGGCCAGCATCACCTCAAGCTTTTCGAACTTGAAATGCTTCATCCAGCGTTGGACCAACCACTTCGGGTGGGAAAACTGGAGAGCAAGATAATCAGCCGCCTGTGTTTTCTTATCAGGCTTTGCAAAGTACTCCGCACGTCGCGAAATTTGCCTGAGGATGCCATTTACAAAAGAGCAGGCACTGGCCTGACCTTTTTTCCGAATGTACTCAACGCTCTCGTTCACAGCCGCGCGGTCAGGAACCCGATCCATGTAGTAAATCTGATAGGTGCCGGCTACAAGCGCTGCGCGAATCTCGGGGCTGGCCTTGTTCAAGTCTCGTTTCGAAGTGTTTTGTAAAATCCAGAAGAGTTTGGCATTCCAGCGGAGGCTGCCGTATAAGATCTCTTTGATGAAATTACGATCTAATCGCTTTAGTTTCTTGTCGTGTATCTTGTAATATTCTCCAAGTACATCCTCGGGTTTCTTCTTCTTTTCCATGACCGCGACGAATGAGTCGTATGCGATCTCCCTTGCCAAAGATAGGCCCAACTGAGTCTCCTTAAATTGGGTAATATTAATGAAGGAATGTGCGGAGCGGTGGTTCGACTCCCAGCTTTGAAAGGCTTTCGAGTCTTGCAGTCAGCTTGTTGGTTTTCCTTCCTTAATGGAATGATTTTCTCATATTTTGCATGTCAATGCATCTAGCCTCCGGGAAAGCAATGGGAAACTGCCACCCAGTTATCGTAAGCCTTGCGTTATATCGAATAGAATAGAACGTCAAGCCGAGAATCTAAACAGCCGGCTCCTGGTCCTTGGGAGTTTCAGCGATGACTGGCTCAAGGCTAGCCTTGGTCTCTGTTTCTTTACGAAGTTGTTCCAGCTGTTTCACACTTCTGCGAAGGGAAATATATTTGCGCAAGGCATCGTAACCAAAAAAGAAAGCGGCAAAAATCGCCCCACTTAAGAAAGATACCAAAAATACAATGGCGCTGGCGATACTAAAGATGCCGATATATGGAATCTCAATGCGAATGCTAACTTGGTTAAAATAACAAAAAAGCCCTACATACCAAAGAGTCACTAGCATAAAGAGGAAAATGGGAAGTTTTCGAAAATATCCCATGGAAGTCTCCTAAATAGAAAAAGGGCCGGTTAAAATTCTAACCGGGCCCTTGATCTTAATGCTAGTACTAAGTCTTATTCGCCGTCTTTTTCTTCGGCAGCAGCTTTAGCTTTTGCGAATGCATCAGCTAGACCAGTCTTAGGCTCTGCAACTTGGTTGATGTAGTTGTTAAGCTCTTCACCTTCTAGCTGCTTGATTAGAGCTTTGCGAGAAAGTGAGAAGCGGCGCTCTTCGCTGTCAGTAGCAAGAACTACGAAGTCGATCTCGTCGCCTTCTTTAACTGCATCTTCAACGCGCTCGACGTTATCTTCAGAAAGCTCGCTGATGTGAATCATGCCTTCGATGCCTTCAGAGATTTCTACGAATGCGCCGAAGTCAGTAACTTTAGTTACGCGACCAGTTCCTTTGGTTCCAGCAGGCATATCAACAGCCGCTTTCGCCCAAGGATCTTCAGATAGTTGCTTGATACCAAGAGAGAATCTTTCGTTTTCGGCATCGATTTGAAGGATCTTAGCTTCTACTTCGTCACCCTTCTTGAACTTGTCAGCAGGGTGGTTGATGCGGTCTGTCCAGCTGATGTCAGAGATGTGGATCAGGCCGTCGATACCGTCTTCGATACCAACGAAGATACCAAAGTCTGTGATGTTGCGGATCTTACCAGCGATGATATCGCCTTCTTGGTACTTCTCTTTAACAACTTCCCAGGGGTTAGGCTCGATTTGCTTCATGCCAAGGCTGATACGACGGTTTTCGATGTCCATCGCAAGGATGACAACTTCAACTTCGTCGCCAACTTGAACAACTTTGGAAGGGTGCTTGATGCGCTTAGACCAAGACATTTCGCTGATGTGGATCAAGCCTTCAACGCCTTGCTCCATCTCAACGAATGCACCGTAATCGGTCAAGCTAACAACAGTACCTTTGGCGCGAGAGTCAACGTTGTAACGCTCTGCAACAGTCAACCATGGATCAGTTTGAAGCTGCTTGTAACCAAGGGAAACACGCTGGCGACCTTCGTCGTAGCTAAGAACCTTAACTTCGATTTCTTGACCAACTTCGAACATCTGTGATGGGTGGTTAATACGTCCCCAAGACATGTCTGTGATATGTAGAAGGCCGTCGATGCCACCGAGATCGATGAACGCACCGTAATCAGTGATATTTTTAACGATACCCTTAAGTTCCGCACCTTCTTTGAGGTTGGAAAGAGTTTCGCTGCGAAGCTTCTCGCGATCTTGCTCAAGGAGGACACGGCGACTTAGAACGATGTTGCCACGTTTCTTGTTGAACTTGATGATTTTGAAGCTCAGTTGAGTGCCGATTAGCTTGTCTAGGTTGCGAACAGGACGAAGATCAACCTGAGACCCAGGAAGGAAAGCCTTCACGCCGATATCAACGGATAGGCCACCTTTAACACGAGCAACAACGGTACCTTCAACGATCTCGTTGTTTTCGTAAGCGTCGGAGATACGATCCCAAGCGCGAAGCATTTCAGCACGCTCACGGCTAAGAACCATTTCACCATCGTTATCTTCAAAAGAATCAAGGTAAACTTCTACAGTATCGCCTTCTTTGACAGAAAGCTCGCCATCAGCTGCCTTGAACTCCCCTTTGGGGATTTCACCTTCAGATTTGTGACCGATATCAACGATGACTGTGTCTTCGGTGAAGCGAACAACTGTACCGTTTACAATTGATCCTTCTTTGATTGTATTGGTCGCTTCTTCTTGGTCTAGAAGGTTGGCAAACTCTTGGCTAAGGTCGGATTCGTTCTCGAAACCAGTGTCTTCGTCTTCCCACTGAATCGTACCGATACCGGCCAGTTTTGATTCTTGTAGTTCCATAAATTTAGTTAACTCCTAAAGTTGTCCGCCCATCGGACATATTAATACACTATAGAGCTAAGTTCGTTATCATGGGGGTCTATAAAAGTCAATGAAAGCAGGTTAAGATAGGATCCATTAACCACATAAAAAATGTTAATAGCTACAAGTTGAGGGTGAATATGTTCATAACAAGCTGTATTAATAGCAGATTTGTGGCAATACTAGCAATCGGTATTATGAGTCAAAAAGGTATATCGAATACCAAACAGGACAACTTCGAACAGGAGGTTATTTGCCCAGGAAAAGTTGCAGAGGCGCCTCAATGGTCGCGTTCTAAGACTTATCAAGGGGTGCCATATGGGTATGGGGAGGAGGCTCGTTACGAGTTGAAGTATGGCTCCGTTCGAGTCCACGTAGGTTACGGCTTCATGCGAGTTGGCAAGCCGCTGAAATACAAAATTCCCGTGGCGAAGAAGAATGGTCAGCTCGTTTATGAAAAGCGTTGGCATCGGGTCTTTAGCGTCGAAGCCTATACCGGGGATTGGTACAAGGCCATATTCCAGGCTCATGACAAGCTTCAGGCATTTTCCCGGCCTTGGGATGGTGGGATCAGCAAGTTCTATATTAGCGAGGATCATGACAAGCCATTCGAAGTTAGGAGCCGGCGGGAAAAGTGGCTCGAATTCGATCACGTCAATTGTAGTGTGAAAACTGTTGAGGAAGTGAAGCACAAGAACAAGCGTAAAGAGGGCAACTATGATGTTTTCCCAGGGGCTGTTGACGCGTTGGGGGCAGCCTACAAGCTTCGGTCTCTAGATTTTAAAGTCGGCGAGAAGCAGAAGTTTGTGGTTTACACTTCAGAAAAAAACTGGTGGCTTGAAGCCATGCCCCTTGCGGAAGAGAAGGTCCAGGTAAAGGCTGGGACATTTGATGCTGTGAAGGTCAACCTGATCACATCCGCAGGCCAGCAGTTCGAGCAGAAGGGCACTGTAACCATGTGGCTAGCGACGAATCATCCAAACAAGCCTCTAATCAAAATTGAGGGCGAGGCTAAGTTCGGTAGCTTTTACCTAGAGCTCGATCAATTCACACCCGGTAAAAACTAGGGACGCGTGCTCTGTGGCCTACTAGAGGCCACACTCTTGCAATGAGGCAATCGCATTTTTTTGCTCATCAGAAAGGTCTTTGGGAATCTCAACCTCGACGATTCCAAATAGGTCTCCATGCTGTTGGCCTGATTTGAATCCAAGCCCTTTAAGGCGGATCTTAGTGCCAGGTTTTACTCCGGCTGGGACTTTGATCTTCTTTTCACCCATGGGAGTTTCGATGGACTTGGAGCACCCTAGGAAGGCTTCTGAAACCTTCATTGGAATTGGAGTTTCGATATCAAGCCCGTCTCGGGTAAAGCGTGGGTGCGGTGAAACCTCAATAACTACGAACAGGTCGCCTGGCTGACCGCCAACTGGGGACGGAGCGCCGCGGCCGCTAACGCGGAGCTTTGCTCCGGTCTGGACCCCTTGTGGAATTCTGACGGTTAAATCTCGCCTCGTACCGTCACTCAAAGAGAATTGTACTCGACGTTCTGTGCCGTTGTAGGCGTCCATAAATCCAATTTTAACCGGGTATTCAACGTCCTGCCCTTTTTGGGGGCCTCGTTGGAACCCGCCGCGACCTTGGAATCCAGCGCCACCTGCTCCACCAAAGATGTTGCTGAAGAAGCTATTGCCCATTCCAAACTCTTCGAAAATCGATCCGAAGTCGGTACCTCGAAATATGTCTTCAGCTGAATACTGTTGGTGGAACTTTTGCTCGCCGAACATATCGTATTGCTGACGTTTTTGCTTATCTGAAAGCACGGCATAGGCTTCGTTAACTTGCTTGAACTTTTCTTCAGCCTGGGGGTTGCCTTGGTTTCGATCCGGGTGATACTGCATAGCCAACTTGCGGTATGCCTTTTTTATGTCGGCATCGGAAGCTGATTTTTCTACACCAAGGATATCGTAATAATTTGACACCGTTACACTCCTGATAAGGCGATCCATCTACTCCGAAATAAGATATGGCCTTTTAGAAGAAAGTCAAGGGACCAGGCTTATGATAGAATGAATAGGATAGGCTTCTAGAATTATTAGAAAGTTTTTGTCGCCAGTATGAATGGTCACACCATAAGATATCTTATTATCTTTAGTTTGCTAGCTGTCTTGGGTGGGTTTCTCGGCCGAGCCATGTATGTGACTGTAACAGTTCGGGGCCTGCGTGCCGAGGCGCGACTCATGCTTTCCTATCTCCACACGCTCCAAAAGGCTCAAAGAATGGAATCGGATCGCTATATGAGCTTTGATCAGTTTTATGGTGCTCCCCTTAAGGGTCAGGATAATTGCCAACAGCCGGAAGGGGCTGCACGTTTAGGGTTTCTTTTAAAGTGGTGTCACTCGGAATCAGCCAGTCCTTTGCGCTATGCCTATCGGGTCCGAGAAACCACGGATGGCTTCATTGGCGAAGCCCATGCGGGAAGTGCTTCGGATGGAGGGAGTTTTGTGTGTTTCGGCTTCCATGAAGAAGACATTTGGCAAATTGACAAAAAGCGATCCTTAAGTCATATCAATTCATGTCGTTCTAAGTTTTAAAAACTCCCCCTCTCAGCCTCGATACTAAACCCATAGGACTCGCCATCCGAACTCTCATTTTGAATAGTTGTCATCCGACTTTGGATAAATATGGGTATTAGGGACCACGTAAAAGACAAGCGATTGGTCAAAATCACTGGGATTTTGACTGGACTGCTATTGTCGGGTTTGGCTCTTATTCTTAGCCTAGGTTTACCACTTTTTCTTGAGCTTTCCTTGGTCTTGACTGTGCTCCTTGTCTTTCTCTACTACGTGATAACTGAAGTCGAGAGAAGTCTTGGAAAACGCTCAAAAGCGGAACTCTATCACCTCTTGAACGAACTCAACATCGGCGTCATAAACCTGAGCAAGTTAACGGTTAGTGAGTCGATTGCTGCAATCATTGATCGCATCTTGGATCGTAACCTCAAGGAAACGAGGTACCGCAATGCCCTATTTGATCGATTGGAACTGGGAATCGTGACCTTTGGCGAAAAACTGGTGGTAAAGCGAGCGAGTATGGCTAGCCTTGAAGCAATCTTTGGTAAAAACTCTGAGGGCAAGGGAGTCATCGATTTCCTTTTTGAAAAGACTGATTTGTCCAAAGAATCGATTCGATCTCTAGAGTTCCACTTTACCTCAGTTCTCGGAATGCCCGAGATGCAGTGGAAGCTGTCGATGCCGAACTTTCCAGAGGAACTTAGCTGCCGATTCAAACACCGCAAACGATTCATAAAGGCCTACTACATCCCAATTTATGAAGAAAAAGTAGTCAAAGAAATCTCAATCGTTCTACAAGATGTCACTGAACATCGCCGCTTTCAGAGCGAGGCCGTCCGCCGAGAGCAGGAAATTGAAAAGATTTTTGCCTTGCTCCAAGTTTCCGACAGCCTATTTGAACTATTCATGGATGAAACTCGTTCGCTATTCGAAGGTATCAAGGCAGACTTAAAGGCGATTCGCACCGCTGCTCCAGAGCAGATGAACGATATTGCGAATCGGATGTTTCGCTCTGTTCATACCATTAAAGCAAATTCCAAACTTTTTAAGCTCAATTCCATTCAGGATGTGGCCCACGAAGTGGAGCATTACCTTTCAGAGCTTCGCAGTGGCAAGATAGCCTATGAACCCAAGACCTTTATTGAGTTAACCCAAAAGGTGATGGCCATCAGCGAAGAAATCTATTCCTACGCTAGCCTAAGAAAGGAAATTTTAAGCTCAATCGATCGCAAACGCGATCAGAACCTGAAGTACAGGGTCCAGTGGATTCGATCTTTGGTCAATCAGTTTGCCTATATTTTAAGAGACCCGCAGTTTGAGCCTCGGCACTTGAGAACGATTCAAAAGGAATTCGGTCGTGCTCTAGCGACATTTGATCGCGTCTCGATGCGCGACTACATCAAAGGTTACAACGATATGATTCATGATATTGCTCGTCAGTTGGGCAAGAAAGTTCAAGATATTGAAACCCACCTAGAGTATCACTATTTCGAGCCCAACGTGATGGCTCGGATCAACGATATCCTAGTTCATTGCCTCCGAAATTCGGTAGATCATGGCATCGAGATGCCAGATGTACGAAAGTCTCTTGGTAAGCCTGAAAAGGGTTTGATCCGCTTGTCAGTCGAAGAATTGAATGGCACGGTAACCCTCCGACTCGAAGACGATGGCCATGGAATTGAAGTCGAACACGTCAAAGAGAAAGCAGTTGATCAAGGTATCATTACGATGCAAGAAGCTGAACATATCAGTGATCAAGAATCCCTATCCTTAATTTTTCATCCAGGTTTTTCGACAAGCAATGAGGTCTCGGAAGTTTCGGGACGGGGTCTTGGCATGGATGCAGTTCGAGACACCGTTAACAAGATCAATGGCCAAATCATAGTAGAATCCGTCGATGACCGAGGTACGGTGATTACCATCAACTTGCCATCAGAGTCTGAAGAACTGCTCACACCGTTTATGATCTACGATTTAAAGGGAACCGTAGAGGGAATCTTAAAAGAGTATCGTGCGGTGACCAGAGGTAAGTTGGACTTCGAGACTTCTGGCAGCGAAGACACGGTGATATTTGGCGACAAATGGAACATCTCTGAAAAAATCCGCTCCGTCGTCAATGAAATTGTAGCTCAAACAAGGCAGAAGTGTGACATTCGCATCCTCCTTGAAACCCACAAGGGCCGTCGCCGGGTCGACAGCTATTGGTTCTATCGAATCACTTTCCAGCTCCAAGGTGAGCAGTGCTTCGACAAGACCTTGCAGTTGAGTAAGCGCTTAAAAGAGATTCAAGAGTCCCTCAAGCGCAATGCGGGCTCCTTGATCCAGAGAAGCAGTCATATATTTGAAATGAATCTTCCGTCCAATATACCGGTGCCATTCTCTGATTTTGAGTTCCCAGTATTGCTGGTCTGTGACGAACCAGAAAAGTTGATTACTTCCATTAGTGCTTTCTTCAACGATGTAATGGGGGGGTGGGACTTCGATATTCTAACCTACCGCCCGGGGGAATCTCTACCAGCAAAACTCACTGGCCAGCCTTGTATCGTGGTGATGGATGATCACCATGGGGATGAGTACGCTGAAATGAGGTCAAGTCTTGATCGTGAACGAGATGGCGTACTTCTTCTGACGGATGAAGAGACTGATATAGAGATACTCGATGAGCTTCATATTATGCCTCAGAATATCATATTTGCTCCTCGCCAGTTCGAAATGCCGACACTGCATCGTGCCCTGGCCTCGATCATACTGAGACGATTCTTAAAAGATATGATTCGGGAAGGTCAGCACTTAAGCCAGAGAGACATACAAAAGGTGTCGGGATTCCCTCAGTAGCCATGCTTATTTCTTTGACTAACGCCAGACCTCCAGGTATGACTTACCCATCGGGAAAGTGGAGGTGTTATGGACCGACAGTTGGTAGGTAAACCAGTAATATTTTGGCTATTTATTGTAATCGCGATGACTTATAGCATGGTCTTGGTCGGGGGGCTGACTCGCTTGACAAATTCTGGCTTATCCATGGTGGATTGGAAGCCTATCATGGGAATCATCCCACCTCTCAGCGAAGAGTCGTGGATGGAGACGTTTAATGCCTACCGCCAGTTTCCAGAATATCAGAAGATCAACAAGGGCATGAGCCTCGATGACTTCAAGTCAATCTTCTACTGGGAATATGGTCACCGTGTTCTCGGTCGTATGATTGGGATCGTCTTCTTTGTGCCTTTCCTCTACTTTTTGATCCGTCGCAGGATTAAAGGCAGTCTTGTGACGAAGTTATTTATAGCCTTTGTCTTAGGTGGGCTGCAGGGTCTTCTCGGGTGGTACATGGTAAAAAGTGGTTTGGTTGACGAGCCCAGGGTAAGTCAGTATCGGCTTGCTGCCCATCTAGGCCTTGCTTTTATACTCTTGTCCTACTTGTATTGGATTCTTCTTGGACTCACGATGAAAGCTCGGATACGTATCAAAGAACCGTCATTTCGAGGCTTGTCGGTATTACTTCTTTTTATAGTATCCTTTCAGATTTTCTATGGGGCGCTTACAGCTGGTCTCGATGCAGGGCTGGTATACAACACCTTTCCTGATATGAACGGTCGCTTGTTTCCGGCCGGTGCTCTAAGCTTATTACCCACTTGGAAGAACCTTTTTGAAAACCCAGTGACGGTACAGTTTATTCATCGCTGTTTGGGCTGGTTAACCCTTGGTATTGTCTTCGGCATTGCTGGGTTGGGTTGGCTCCGTGGCGTTCAGGGGAACCAAAGGCTGATCCAGTGGGCGCTTCTCCTAGCCATCCTCTTTCAGTTCGGCTTAGGAGTCGCTACCTTGGTGATGCATGTTCCCGTTGCGATTGCATCTCTTCATCAGGCTGGTGCAGCTGTTGTCTTGATTCTAGCTGTGACCAACCTATTTATCGAATGGCGATCCATTAAAGATAGAGTCGGGGCTTCTTTCTAAGGACTTGAGTCGACGCTAGCCAACTTACACCCAAGCATAGACCTACAATCCAAATCAACGATGCGATTGGAGTCTCCCAGTTGGGGCTCCAAAGACCATCAAATACAAACTTTGTAATCAGCCAGCTAGCGAGCAGACCACTTATCATTCCGATTCCTCCTGCCCAGAAACTCAGAAGAAAGAATTCCTTAAGGACCATTCCTTGGATAGTACGAAACGGGGAACCTAGGATTTTCAATAGATTGATGTCCCAAAGCCTCTGCCGAGTTTGGTGATTGGCAATGGAGAAGGTCACAATCAAGCCTGCAAGAACGCTAAGCCAGGCCATAATCCGCAGCACTTGACTCATTTGACCGATGATCTCCCCAAGCTTTTTAACGAGCTTACTAACATCAATCATGGATATATTGGGGTATGCCTCAACGATTTGTCCTTGCAGCTCATTTTTTCGTTCCAGTGGCATGGGGGGCAGAGCTGCTAAAAAAGTTTTGGGAGCATCGTCGATCACTCCTGGCTGGAATTGAATGAAAAAGTTCGGTTGGAACGAATTCCATTTTACCTTGCGAAGATTCTTCACGACTCCTTCTATGGGAAGGCCTTGGATTTCGAAAGTCATCTTATCACCGATTTCTAGGCCGAGGCGCTCTGCATAGCGCATTTCGATGGATAGCTCTCCAGGCTTACCCTCATCGAAGTTATATGGGCCAGAAAAATCTTCACCTTCGATGATTGTTTCAGAATATGATAGTTCGGGTTTATAGCTTAGATTCACACCTCGATTGCGAAATCTCTGCTCACGCTGAGCCTCACGGGAAAACTTATCTTCCACTTCGCCCTTATCAAAAGGTTCGTCATTGATCTCTTTAAGCCTAGCTTGGATCATCGGGGACAAAAAATTGATTTCAATGCCAGCATCAGCAAGAAGCTGGCGCAGCCCTGGCTCTTGCTCTTCTTGTATGTCGAACACAAAGAGGCTTGGCAATTGTTCCCCTTCCGGTCGTTCAAGCTCTTTGAGCAGCGTATTTTCAAGCTGGGGGATCAAATTGGTTAGGAGGGCGCTCAGCGACAGGGCTAGAAAGCATGATAGGGCACTCACGCGCTGGCCATTCAGATAGCCGAGTGCCAGGCGGCTGGAGAGACTCTTGGGGTTCATCGCCGTGAAAAGTTTAAGAAGGGCAAAGCCTAGCACAGATATCAGGGCGGTTGATGCCACAAGTGATCCAAAAAATAGTGACCCCACTAAGAATGAGTTCGATTGCCAAACCGATAGCCCAAACGTGCCCCCAGCCGCGGGTAAGAATCCCAGAAGACGACCGCGAGAGATCCTAAGCTTGGGGTTGTAGAATTCTTGAAAGAGAGCTGATGGTTTGATGTTTCCGATCTCGATGAGAAGGGGTAGGCAAAGTAGCAGCGGAGTGAGAGTCCCGATCAGGATTGCGGATACCATTGTTTCGTAACCAATACTCAGCGCGATTTCTATAGGTGAGAAGGAACTGAGAATTTGGGTGACTTGGGGTAGCAGTAAAACGCTGATGAGAATGGACACCAGTGCAGATGCCAGACCAAGCATCAGGAGTTGAATCAGATAGATGCTTGTCGCTCTTGTACCTTGCATACCTAGGCTCAAGAGAATGGCAATATCCCTCTGTTTTGCAGATAGATAGCTGCGGAATAGATAAAATGTCCCTAGGCCAGAAAGGAAGAGGGCAACTAAAGAAACAAGCCCTAGATAGTCAGTCAAATAACGCAGCAAGCGACCATTGTCTTGCCCGGCTTTGAAATAACTCTGCACTCGAACACTATTGTCGAGAATGGCGAAAAGAGCCTTTTCTATGCCTTCGATGTCTGCACCTTCGGGCATCTTAATATGTAGGGTATGCCAGGCAGTGCTGCCTCTGATCAATAGTTCTGTGGCCTCTAGTTGATCTTGTCCCATATAGATCCGTGGGGCATAGGCAGCCCCAGCCCAGCTCATTCCTGAGTCATCCTTGATCACACCAGCAATGGTGAAGGATTGTTCTCCTAGTTTTATGGTGTCTCCTGGAGATACCTTAAACTGGAGTGTGATTTCCGGTGCTACCCAGATTTTGGCTTCGCGATTCAGCTCACTTGTGAGAGGGCTTTGGTGTTCGATTCGCTCACCTGATTCCAGCTCGATATAGCCATAGAATGGATGCATGGGGCTGATGGCTTTGAGTTCCACCAAGCTGGTGCGGCTAGAGGATGCTGCCATGGAATATAAGGTGGTCACAGGAGAAATCTGAGCACTGTCGCCAACAGTGTTGCGCACCATCGTTTGTTCGGCCTCAGTGAGAGGCCGGCGTGCTGCAACCGACAGGTCGGCAGTGAGAAGCCGTTTCGATGCATTTTGGAGCTGCTCTTGGAAGCTGTTTTTGAAGCCGTCTAACGTAACAAATCCTAGTAAGCCAACCATAAGGTTGATAAGAAATAGCAATGAGAATTTTTTATTATGAACCAGTTCGGTCCATGCGATACGAAAGGACATAGTCTACCTTTTGTGGAGTTGGCCTTGCTTGAGTTCCCAAATGTGATCGCAGCGCTTGGCCAGATCCTGGTTGTGTGTAACCAAAACCATGGTCATCTGTCGCTCGTTGACCGCATGAAATAAAAGGTCCATGATCACTTTACCCGTTTCTTGATCAAGGCTGCCGCTTGGCTCATCTGCAAGAAGAAGCTTGGGGTTGACCACGAAGGAGCGAGCAATCGCAACCCTCTGGTTTTCGCCGCCGCTCATCTGCTGGGGAAGGTGGTCTTCCCGATGGTCAAGCTTCACGAGCTTGAGGGCATCCCTTGCTTTTTCAACGGCATTGTCTTGGCCTAATATATCCAGCGGTAGACGCACATTGTCCAATGCCGTGAGGTGAGACATCAGATGAAATTGCTGAAACACAATGCCAATATTTGCGCCACGGAAGCGGGTGAGAGATTTCTCGTCCAGTTCGTTGATGTTCTGCTCATTGATCTTAACATCCCCAGAACTGGGAGTATCCAAGCCAGCGATCAATGAAAGCAAGGTTGATTTTCCGCTTCCTGACTGCCCAATGATGGCAACGGTTTGGCCTTGGACGACATCCAGATCCAGCCCCTTGAGAATTTCAATCTCATTTTGGCCTTGTTTGTAATTCTTTGTTACCTGCTTCAGGCTTAGAATGTTTTGTGGGGTCATAGTGTTTCGTTACCACCTTATAAATGTTTTCAGCGATGATCTTATAACCTTCAGCATTGGGGTGAATGCCATCGGGCTGATTTAATTTCTTTTGCCCCGCGACGTTTTCCAACATAAACGGCATCAAAGGGATATCATATTTCTTAGCCACAGTAGGGTAAATAGCTTCGAAGTTCGCCGGGAAGGTTTTGCCATAGTTGGGCGGCGCTTTCATGCCAAGTAGGACTAGCTTGATACCCTTTTCCTGGCATAGCTTCACGGCCTCCTCGATATTTTTTTGGGTTACCTTAGGGTCCAGCCCGCGTAAGCCATCATTGGCCCCGAGAGCATAGATGACGAGGTCGGGAGTGTAACGCTTCAAATGGAAGCGAAGGGTGGGCAGCCCAAAAGCTGATGTTGCACCCGCCGTGCCGCCGTTGATAATAGGGACCCCAAGCTTCTTTTCCAGTAGTTTCGGCCAGGTATGCTCTTCTTCAACTTCGTAGCCAAATGTGAGGGAATCTCCCAAAGCTAGAATCTTGCCTTTGCCGAAGGAGGTGATTGAAAGGGTGATGCTTAAAATTAGGGCCAGTGACCCGAAGAATCGCTGCATGAAATCGTCCTGTATGCTTTTGACATGCTATGGAGGAATCGCTATGATCCCTAAAATTTTCTGATAGGCGGACAAATTGATTGTAAAAAGAAGGCCTATGAGAAATCAATAAGGACGATACCAAGGGTTGGAGTTTTAAATGGATCACTTTATTTATAAAAATGGTGAAGCACACTGTGAAAACATACCATTAACAGAAATTGCGGAAGCTGTAGGAACGCCGGCTTACATCTATTCTCGCAACACTTTGAAGCGGCATGCCCGACGGATCATTGAAGCATTTTCAGCTTACCCAACCTTGGCCTGCTTTGCGGTTAAAGCCAATAGCAACCTGTCTTTCTTACGAGAGATTTTCGATGAGGGCTTCGGTGCCGACCTCGTCTCTCACGGCGAGTTGCAAAGAGCCTTGAAAGCGGGAGTGAAGCCTCATGAAATCGTGTTCTCAGGCGTTGGGAAAAAAGACTACGAGATTCGAGCTGGGATCGAAGCCGGCATTCTTTCCTTCAATGTAGAGTCAAGTTTCGAGCTGGAGTCAATCAACCGTATTGCCTTAGACATGGGTAAGATGGCGCCTGTATGTCTGCGAATCAACCCTAATATCGATGCTAAAACGAATCCCAAGATTGCTACGGGGCTGTTTTCAACCAAGTTCGGTATGAGTGAAGCTGAAGCAAAGACTTTGGTGACAGAAATTCAAGAGCTACCTGGGGTTCAGCTAGTTGGAATTGCATGTCACATTGGAAGTCAAATCACAGACCTGAAGCCTTTGGAAGAGGCTGCTGAGAAAATGTCCTCCATTGCCCTGGAGATGCTCGGCAACGGCCACCCCCTTGAGTTTATCGACATGGGAGGCGGACTCGGCATCCGGTACAAGGATGAGCCAGATCCTGATGTGGAGGGCTATGCTTCTGTTCTGATCAAACATGTTCAGAAAACTGGTTTAAAGCTAGTCATCGAGCCAGGGCGCTTGCTAGCGGGAAATACCGGCATTCTATTAAATAAAGTAATCGGCATCAAAAAGACGCCTCAAAAGAACTTCGCAATTGTCGACGGAGCCATGAACGATGTGATCAGGCCATCGCTCTATGACTCATTTCACGATATTGCCACTGTACACGAAGGCGTGGACAAGCCGGAAGTTCTGTACGATGTGGTGGGGCCGGTCTGCGAGACCGGAGATTTCTTTGGCAAGGATCGGACACTGCCTCAGCTTCACGCAGGGGATTTAGTCTTTCTAAAGTCATGTGGAGCGTACGCGGCTACGATGGCATCGAATTACAATAGCCGGCCACGTGCGCCTGAGGTATTGGTAGATGGTGACAAGTACTACATCATCAAGCCTAGAGAAACTCTCGAAGATTTGTGGAGAGGTGAAGAGGTGACTATTCCAGGAGGTGAATGATGGCAACCTTTAAGGCCTTGCGGGTTTATCGCGATGGCGAATCTGTCAAAAATCGGATTGAATTTATGGAATTGGACGATCTCGACGAAGGCGAGGTCGTCATCCGATCGGCATATTCAAGTGTGAATTATAAAGATGCGTTAGGTGCTACAGGGGCAGGACGGATCTTGAAACGTTTTCCCATGGTGGCTGGAATTGATGTCTCTGGAACGGTGGTGAGCTCCAAGAGTGATCGTTTTCAAGAGGGGCAGAAGGTTCTTGTGACAGGCTGTGGCCTTGGGGAGAATCATGATGGTGGCTACAGTGAAATGGTTCGCGTGCCAGCTCCTTGGGTTGTTCCCATACCCGATGGTTTAACCCCACGGGAAGCTATGATTCTAGGCACCGCGGGCTTTACAGCAGGGCTGTGTGTGCATCGACTCGAACAGAATGGATTGAAGCCTGATAAGGGGCCTGTGGTTGTCACCGGAGCCTCTGGGGGCGTTGGTTCACTGGCAGTAAGCATGTTAGTGACCCGTGGCTACGAAGTGATCGCTGTTTCAGGAAAAAAAGAGCAGCATGATCGATTGAAGGAGCTGGGAGCTGAGCAAGTTCTCACTGTCGAAGAACTTGAGTTGGGTAAAAACCCTCTTGAAACTGCCCGTTTTGGAGGAGCTATCGACAACGTTGGTGGCGCCGTATTGGAAGGCCTGATCCGTCATACCAATCTGTGGGGAAGTATTGCTAGTGTGGGGCTGGCCATGGATTTTAAGTTCTCGAATACAGTTATGCCTTTTATTCTGCGGGGTGTTTCACTACTTGGAATTAGCTCAACCAATTGTCCCTACGATCTGCGTTGCGAGGTGTGGAAGTCTTTAAGTGGGGACCTAAAGCCGAAGGCCCTAGAAAGCTTCGTGGCTAAGGAGACAAATCTTGAGGGTCTCAACAAAGTCTTTAACGATATGCTTGAGCGAAAAACTGTGAGTCGAACCTTGGTAAAACTTAGCTAAAAATCGGTGGCTCACATGAAGTTGAGCCACCTAAGCACCTTACGAGTCTTGTAAACTCTTCGAAACAATCTCATAAACATCTTTCGAAAGACCTTCGGCAGCCTTGATGCGCTCTAGTTGAGCCACCATCTTTCCCTGTCGGCCTTTATCAAACCGACGCCACTGGCTCAGCGAGTTTGCTAGCATGGCTGCGATATGGGAGTTGGTCTTATCGATCTTGAGCACGTAATCAGCGATAAGTTGATAACCTTCGCCGTTGCTGTGGTGAAAGCCTTTTGGGTTGGCTCGCGCAAATTGACGAAGCACGGCGTAAACTCTGTTGGGGTTGAGTAGATCGAAGTCTTTATGCTCTAAAAGGTCTTTCACATGAGCCAAAACATGGTCATGGTAAGAGCTTGATTGAAGGGCAAACCATTTGTCGATCACTAGCTGGTCGTGAGACCATTTATCGTAGAAGCTTTTGAAGGCGTCCTGTCGCCTCGGATCGTTTACATGTGATAACTCATTTAGAGCGGTGATTGTGTCTGTCATGTTATTTGATTTGGCAAAAAGACTAGTAGCTAGCGCGACCGAATCTTCTTTGCCAGTAGCTAGTAGCAACGATAGGCAGACTGACTTTAGCTCCCGGTTGCCAATCCCCTCAGCATCCAGTTGGTAGCTATCCTGCTTGTGAGACTGGTGGTATGCATCCCATAGCTCCTGGTAGCATGAATGGCCAATACTTTCTTGCAGCCAAGATCGAGTTTCAAAAATAGCTTCTATATTGGCTTCTTGTTCGAGGCTTACTAGATAATCGATGGATGGAAAGCTTAGGGCACGGGCTTTGATTCTGGGATCGAGTGTCTTGCTAGCGAGCAAGCTCTTGTAAGCAGTGAGAACCTCATCAGGCAACTCATAGCTCGGAGACTGCTGTCTCTTCTTCATCAAAGACATCGCCAGGTTTTGGGCTGCCTCGTAGCGATTGAAGTCATCATTATCCCAAGTCATCAAAAAAATGAGCTGTTCGTCGGAATACTGATAATCTAAATGTATCGGGGCGGAGAACGATCGGGCCAGGGAAGGGATGGGTTCTTCTGCAAATCCTTCAAAGACAAATTCTTGCTCACCCTGATCGAAGATTAATACATGCTCAGTTTTGGTGTCTCCCTGGTAAAGAAAAGGCACGGCCTTGCCGTCTTTGGCAAAAAAAGACGTTGTGATGGGTATCACCTGGGCATGCTTATCAGACTGTCCTGGAGTCATCGGCAAGCGTTGCTGTAGTTTAAGTATAACTTTGTTATCCTGATGTGATAACTCTGCATTGACTCTAGGGGTTCCAGCTTGATGGTACCAGTGGGTGAACTGTTTGAGGCTAGCGCCTGAAGAATCTTCCATGGCCTTAACGAAATCTTCGATGGTGGCAGCTTCTCCATCATGGCGATTGAAGTAGGTGTCGATGCCCTTGTGAAACGCATCTTTGCCTAAAATAGTATGGATCATGCGGATGACTTCTGCACCTTTGTTGTAAACGGTAGACGTGTAGAAGTTGTTGATCTCAATGTATGAATCTGGTCGCACAGGGTGAGCCATGGGGCCACTGTCCTCGACAAACTGTGAGTTTCTTAGAACTTTGACATCGGAGATTCGTTTCACTCCCCGAGAGTTCATATCGGCCGAAAACTCTTGGTCTCGAAATACCGTTAGGCCTTCTTTAAGGCTGAGCTGAAACCAGTCGCGGCAAGTGACCCGATTACCAGACCAGTTGTGGAAATACTCATGACCAACGACGGATTGAATGCCTTCAAAATCGCTGTCAGTGGCAGTTTCTGGGTTGGCCAGAATATATTTTGAATTAAATATATTGAGCCCCTTGTTTTCCATAGCTCCCATATTAAAGTCGCTGACAGCAACGATCATAAAAATATCAAGATCGTACTCCAAGCCGTAGGTATCTTCATCCCACTTCATAGAGTCTTTAACGGCTTGCATGGCAAAGTCGCATTTATCGAGATTTTCTTTCTCAACGAAAATCTGTAGTTTGATCTTGCGGCTTGATTTGGTGGTGAACTCATCTTCGACACAGCCAAGATCACCAGCTACCAATGCAAAGAGGTAGGAGGGCTTAGGAAATGGATCGTGCCAAACCATCTGATGCCTGTTATTTGGCAGGTCCTTGGAATCGACAGGATTGCCGTTTGATAGGAGGATTGGATACTTCGATTTGTCGGCGATGATGGTTGTGCGGTATTCGCTCATCACATCGGGTCGATCTAAGAAGTAGGTGATACGCCTAAAGCCTTCAGGCTCGCATTGGGTGCAGAACTTGCCATTTGACTTATACAAGCCTTCTAATGCTGTGTTCTTTTGGGGGTAAATCTTGGTTGTGATCGTTAGGGCGAAGGTGTCAGGCAGGTCTTTCAGGCTAAGGTGCTCAGGGGAATAGTCCATCGCATCGAGATTTAAGTCCTCGTGGTCCAGATGAACCGAGACCAGCTCTAGGGATAACCCAGCCAGTGTAAGTGTCCGGTCATGACCAGGATTGTGCTGATAATGCACCTTACTGGTGACGAGACTGTGATCTTCGTTTAAATCAAATGTCAGTTCTGTTTTCTTCGCCCAAAAGTTGGGTTGCTGGTAATCTTTTAGCTTGATGACTTGGGGTTCGCGGCTCATGTGATATCCTTTTGTTCCGATCTTGGTCCTTGGATATATAGCGAAAAATTGGCTATGAAACCAGTCTCCTTATCATGGCTAGGATTGATATGACATTGTGATTGTGTATAGATAGCGTAGGGGAGGTTTAGCCTTGTTAAAACTTATTGGAGTCTTCGCAGCCTGGAGTCTGATCTTGCTGCCGCAGGCTATGGGTCTTGATGTCCTAAAGCCTGTCAAAACTGATAGTCCTAAGGAAACCATGAAAACGTTCATGGCGGCCATGAACGAATATCATGAGGGTGTCAAAAAGAGAGATGAAAATCGAGAGAAGAGCCTTGATAGAGCGGTAAGGACACTAAGTCTAGGGCACATTTCCCCTTTGATGAGGGCAGATGCTGGCCGGAAGGCCGCTATTTATCTGAAGGAAGTCATTGATCGCGTCATTGTGATAGATTATGAAAAAATTCCTCCTGGGAAACTAGCGCCAGAGATGAATGGCAACTTCTGGCGGCTTAAAAATACTGAGATAGTGATTCGGATGGAAAATTCCGGGGCTCGTGAAGGAGAGTTCCTGTTCAGCGCAGATACAGTGGATCGAGCGAAAGACTTCTACCTCCTAGTGAAAGACTACCCTTATTTAGAAGGAACCGGACAGGGGGCAGGGTTTCGGGAAACCGCCGTGGAGCGCTATATTCCGAAGGCGCTCAAAGGCGAAATGTTTGGAGTTCCTAGTTGGCAGCTGATAGGGATATTTGTTTCTCTGATCCTAGGTTTTTTAGTAAAGATTATTGCAGAAGGTGCCTTGTCCCTTGGAAAGCGGCTGGCCACGAGTTCTCACTCTGACTGGGATGATAAGATGCTCCATGCAGTAGAGGGACCAGCAGGCTACTGTGCGGCCTCCGGCTTTTGGTTCATGTCCCTCTATATCTTGCGGCTAGAAGGAGCGCTTCTCCATGGCCTATCCCTCTTCGTTCAGTTTGTTTTTAGTGTTTCTGTGATATGGATATTCTATCGTTTGGCAGATGTTTGGAGTGAATATGTAGCCGTGGTAGCTAAGAAAACCGATCTAATTTTTGATGATCAATTAGTGCCTCTGTTGAACCGAGCCCTGCGCGCTTTTATTCTAATATTTGGCGGCTTGATCGCGATTCAGAATTTAGGGGTGAATGTGATGTCGGTGATTGCAGGCCTCGGCTTGGGAGGTCTGGCATTTGCCCTAGCTGCGAAAGACACGGCAGCAAACTTATTTGGGTCGCTGATGATCTTATGGGATCGCCCGTTTCGTATCGGAGATTGGATTATTTTTGGTGGCGTCGAGGGCACGGTCGAAGACGTGGGTTTTCGATCAACCCGTGTGAGAACATTTTACAACTCTTTGGTCACGATCCCTAATGCAGTGGTTGCTAATGGTCACATCGATAATATGGGGCAGCGTAAGTTCCGCCGGGTGAAGGCTGTTCTAGGTATCACCTACGATACCCCTCCTGAAAAAATTGAAGCTTTTCTGGAGGGTATTAAAAACATCATTCGAGCCAACCCAACTACTAAAAAAGATAACTTTCATGTGGTTTTCAATAATTATGGCTCTTCGTCCCTTGATATTTTGCTCTACTTTTTCTTAAGCGTGCCCGATTGGGCAACAGAGCTGGTGCAGCGGCAGAACATTTTTATTGAGGTGAAGCGTTTGGCTGCAGATTTGAACATCGATTTTGCATTTCCTACGCAGTCCCTTCATGTTGAAAGCTTCCCTGAAAAGAACGGCTTGGATCGTCACAAAGATTCTTGGAACGACGAGTCACTGGCCTTGGTTGCCAAGGAGTTTAGCGAGGGCGGAGCCCGCGCTAAACCAAGTGGATTAGGCTTGTTTCGCCCGCCGTCGGAAAGCCCCTAGTGCAAAGGGAGCGATCATAAGAGAGAGGGTTGCCATCAGTGTCGCCCCTGGGGATTGACGAAGGGCGCTAATGTATTTTACTGGGGCCCACAATGCTGCTCTTGTGAATGTTTTGTAATCATCGTTGATTGCGATGCGGCTCGCCAGTGCCGGGCTATACTCGTAGTATAGGGAAACCAGAGTGCGGCCTATGGCAATACTTTCTAGGATGTTGTCCCGAAACCATCGCAGGTCATTTAAGTTTTGATGCATAGGGTGGCCGTAAGCGGCGGTTGCAATAAAGCATGTTGGGTTTTGTTGCTTCGGGTCTCCTGCACCGGAAAGCTGGGCGTAGGTAAAGCTCAACGTGGGGTAAGCAATCACGCAAGAGGCTTCGAAGGGCTGGCCGTCACTGCTTTGCTGTAGCAAGCCATCAGGCAAGTATTGAGCGATCATTGCATAGGCTTGATTGGTGGCTTCAGGGTCAACAAGGTCCGAACCGCTGAAAGATAGAGCTTCTCCACTGACTGTGGATTTAACTTTGACTGTTGGAAAAACTTCGCTCGTGATGCGGTCATCGTTGATATAGCCAAGCTCAGAGCATGAAAAGGTACAGCTATCGGTCTGGGTGTTATCGGTAGCGAGGCTTACTGATAGAATACAGCCGTCAAGGTCCACCTCGGAGTAAGTTACAGGATCACTACCGGCAACAGCCCGATAGGTTGTGGCGATATTAAGCTCTTGGTCACCGTCAGTGACTGGAACTAATATTCCCCGCACGCCAGAGGGTCTTCCGGTTGTGCCATCTTGAAAGGTAACGCTGTCGCTACCTGTCCAGAACATCAGAACCCCGCGATTGGTGGATCTGGATGTAAGACTTGCGGGGCTTTGGTTTACTGGAGTGGATTGGCTGGTTGTGACATCTAGCTTGTCGGTAATATCTTGGTAGTCTAGCTCAAACTGCGTGGATAGGGAAAACGAACGGGTTTCCCCTTCAGCAAGGTCACTCTCGTCAATTTGAATCTTAAGGCCAAAGGTTATGTCTGATGTGTCGTCTTCGTTATCTACGATTTCAAAGGCTGAGTCGATAAACGTCATAAAGTAGGTTGTGGATAGCTTACTGATATCTGTCGGGTCAAGTGAGCCTTTGCCGCTATAGGTAATCATATTGTCGCAAAGTTGCTCGGAATCAGTTTCACCAGTATTTTGTTCGATGCAGACATCCAATCGCTGAACCATGAGATTAACGATGCCATCGTTCGTCGGGGAGCCACCGAAGTCTGCATCAGGAATATCATTGATCGATACCGTTAGCTCAATATAGGACGAGTCGTTGCGCGGCAGACGAGCGATCGTGATGTCTTCGTTAAAATCGATGTCGGCCCAGGCATTGCCACTGAGGAGCAGGGCGCTAACAATAAGGAGCTTGAAGGCGGTGCTGTGCATAGGTTCACTTTCCTAAAAATCTTAAATCGGTCTCGTTGTTTAGAATAGAACAGATTAAAGGAAAATGAAATTCTTGGTCTGTAATCAAAATGACTTATTAAGAGCTACTTGGGCAGCTGGCTACGGGGCTCCAGCTTCGACAAATTGAACTCAAGTCCATCGTAAGCAAGGTAGATATTTGGCCCTTCTGGTTGATTGAGCTTTGTCCAAGTATCCTGGTAGGCTGGGATCTGTTTCTGCAAATGGACCATGGCTTGCTGAGCCATGCGAAACTCTTTTTCCTCAGGGGACCGAGGGTCATGATGGGTTAAGATCAAGTTTCGAATACCCTCTCGCAGGGCGAGGTCCACACCAATGGGTGGCGAACAATGACCCCAGTCGAACCGGCTGGCTAATTCGTCCATCTCGTACTGGGCATCAAAGACAAGAAGATCGAGATTGGTATAATACACATGGTCCTTACCCAAATCTTTGGGGGTCAGGCGCTTGTATTCCCCGTCCACACCGATGGCTAAGGAGTAGCCCTCAGCATCAAATCGGTAGCCGAACGAGCCACCGGGGTGGTCGAGGGCAAAAGCAGAGATGGTCAGAGAATCAAATTGAAGCTTCTGGTACATCTTGATCTGCTTGAAAACGATGTCTGCGCCAAGCTCCTCCCACTTCACGGGAAAGTTGATGCCATTGAACTGGCATTTGATGTATTCCGGCGCATGCGGGTGGACGTGATAGATTGTCAGCTTGTTTCCAGGAATATAGATGGGCACGAAAAATGGTAGGCCCATGATGTGGTCCCAGTGAAGGTGGGTCTGGAAGATCGTAAACTCAGTCCGGCCTTGAGCCATCACTTCAGACGCCGCCTCGGCAAAGCCGGTGCCCATATCGACGAAAAAGCGATGATTTTTATAGATAATCTCGTTGCATGTTGTGTTGCCACCAAAAACCAATGGATCACCAAGATCGCCATCGCGAATGGCGTTCCTAAAGTCGCTGATAGAGGAAAGGCCAGCTTTCTCAGCCTTGCGAGCGTAGTGATCGACCAGGTTGACAAAATACTGGTTATTGATGGCCCTTGGCAGCGAGCCTCTGGTTCCCCACATTTTGAGCTTCACAGCAACCCTCTCACTTTATAAGTGTCTGTACTCTATATTCTATCAGGCCGGTCTAATTAACGCTACATGTCGCTACTTTGACGTATTTATCTCGACTGGCTACCAATAATTATTGGTAATTACAGAGGCTTGTACGATTCTTGACATGCTGCTGGCTTAGAAGAGTCAAAGAATTGGCATCTTTTTTCATTTTCGAGTAGAACTGGCCTATGATCTTTGGTATAGCATTCGACCTTAGGTTAAGTTTCACAGGTGCCATCCTTGTACACAACTCGTCGCTCCTGTGCAGAATATAGAAAATTAAACATAATTTGGGGGAGTAATGGCACTGACATTACGACTACAACGTCACGGTAGTACTCACAGACCTTTTTATCACATTGTTGCAACTGACTCTCGTCGCCCTCGCGATGGCCGCTTCATCGAGAAGCTTGGGTACTACGATCCAAATCACAAGCCATCAATCATGGAAGTAAAAGCTGATCGTGTTCAGTACTGGTACTCCCATGGCGCTGTTGTGACTGACGCTGTTAAGACTATCCTCAAAAGAAAAGAAGTCAAGCTTGACCGCAAAGCGGGTAAGTAAGACGAACGTGACAGACCAATGGATCAAAATAGGCATCGTAGGCAAGGCTCATGGCCTCTACGGAGCCTTTTTTCTTTCTGGGCGAGACTCCGAGTTGGATGACTCCGTGTCTGACTTGCGTGTTGGGGAAAAGCCTGGTCAGGGTAAGTCTCTTCGAATCAAATCCCGCAAAAGTCATAATGGTCGTACTATCATTCAGACTCAGGAAATATCTGGTCGTGATCAGCTCGATGAGATCAAAGGGAAGATAGTCTGGTGCCCCAGGGATCAAATTGCTGTCGATGAGCAGGAGTACCTTTGGGATGATCTGATTGGTAAGTCAGTGATTGATGCCAATGATCAGCCGATGGGTGTGATTGAGCGGATGAACAACTACGGAGCCAGTGACATCGTTGAGCTGCTCGATGGCAGAGGGCGACTGTCAATTCCTTTTGTTCCTTCGTACTTCGATATGAATTTCGATGCTGATAGTAACGAGCTTCGCCTTGTTGTCTCAGCTGATGTCTTTGATGAGTCTTGGGAAGAAGCATGAAACGCTTCAGTTTCATCACCATCCATCCTCAATTTATTGAATCCTATCTCAGTTTTGGGGTGTTTAAGTCTGCTCAGGATCGAGGCTTGGTATCTGTTGATATCATAAATCTTCGTGATTTTGCGGTTGACCGTCATGGGTCTGTCGATGACCGTGCCTACGGCGGAGGCGACGGGATGATCATGCGTCCTGAGCCCTTAGCCCAGGCAGTGAATCACATTAGGACCCCGCAAAGCTTTGTGATCTTTCCGAGTCCCCATGGGCAGTCGTGGTCTCATCAAAATGCCTCACAATTAACAAGCAGCCAGGACAAGCAGCACCTTATCTTTATTTGCGGCCGCTTTGGTGGCATCGATCAACGTTTCATCGATCGCTATGTGGATTTACAAGTCAGCATGGGCGACTTTGTCGTGTCTGGTGGTGAGCTGCCGAGTCTTTTGATGAGTGACTCTATCCTAAGGCTGGTGCCCGGTGTGCTGGGTAACCAAGATAGCTCCGAACTGGATTCTTTCAGCCCAGGATTGTCTGGGCTGCTAGAGCACCCTCAGTATACAAGGCCACTTGTTTTTGAAGGCTGCGAGGTTCCGGCTGTGTTACGGAGTGGCAACCATAAAGCCATCGAGCAATGGAAGCATCAGCAGTCCAAGGCTGTCACCGAGCAATATCGCCCTGACTTGCTCAGCAAGTCTGAGCCCGATCCAAACGCTTGATGATTAAGTGCTCATTGTCTAGGCGCTTCTTATTCTTCACAAGAATTGAACGAATCACTGCTGGTAGTGGCGTATCCTCGATACTAGTGCGTAGGCCACGCTGGGGGGTTTCCATCTCTGCCCAAATAGGCTCCTTCATCTGCCGGAGGTACTCTTGGCGTTTGACCTGCCTAGGGAATACGGCACCAACACGGGCAAGCCTCTGTCGCGCTGGGGTATCTAGTTCTGCCAGGAGGAGGTCGATGGATTCGGACTGCTGCAAGTAGACGCAGCGGATATGGTGCCACCAGAGCTTCTGTTTGAGTGTAAAGGGAATATCCTTGGTTTCTTCAAATTGAAACCATGATAGCGGCGCAGTTTTTAGGAACAGGTGAAAGGCAAGTCCCTTGGGGGTTTTGGGGCTTTTTAGCAGACTGACATTGGTTTCTTTTTGCAGGTAGATCTCAAGATTGTTTTCAAATCGCTTGTCATCCATGCGGCTCTGTAGATCGGATGTTTTTGGCGCCTGCCATAGGGGGTTGGGTAAGTCGTCAAGCTCAGCATAGCGGTCGAAGAGGCCAAGAACTCGAAATCCACAGCCTTGCACAGCGGAAAACCAATCTCTGATATCGATGCGAGCCTCGCGGGCATGGAAGAAGGTGTCAACGAAACGAGCGGGATGGCTGAAGGTTTTTGTTCCCATATCGTGAAACTTGCTTCCCAAGTTGGGGACCCAGAAGCTTACACTTTTTAAAAACTCCTGAGCTGCCTTGACATGGGGTTGCAGTCCGGGGTCAAAGCCAAGAAGCAGGAGGGCGCGCTTGACGTGATAAATCCAGGACCGAGCTACTAAATTGTAGACCATCAGCCGCACCGTGCCACCAGGCTTCAATGACTGGTGGATGAGTTCCAGACTCTTCGTTGGGTTTGCGAGGTGATGTAAAACTCCATAGCAATCCACATGATCGTACTCTTCACAGTGATGTAGCAGAAATGTATCAATATCAGCGTTAAAAAAGTGAACTGGTTTCGTTTCCCAGATCAAGCGGGTTCGCGCTCGCCGGATGCTCTTGCTTGAAATGTCCACCGCATCGATATTGTTTTTACTAGGCTCAATTTTGCGAATGATATAGGGCTGGGTTTCACCGCAGCCTGCCAGTAGTATACGAGGGTATCGAGAATGTTCGAGAGCGGGAGACTTCGCGAGACAAGCAGTAAAACCCGCGGTTCCCTGATAGGCTTCTTGCCAACGAAGCTTCACCCAAAGCGGATATGCGGGGTAAGGATACGCTTCGTACATATCCTTAACGTCGGCATGAATCCGTTCTATGGTGTCTTCCATGGGGCCTCTAGGGTGTTACCTTCGTCATATATTGTGAGCCTTGTGGAGTTGTCACCATGATCGTAGCAGGCTTATTCGGACTGCGAGAAGAGTTCATTCTCATAGGGCCCGTGAGACTTGGTAGCTTACGAGCTTTGCGTAAGAATGATTCTAGAGGTGACGTCCGATTTGATTTTACCCTCTTGTAGGCATATACGGCTAGATTAAAAGCTTCGTACCCTGCAAATGCTGCGATGCTAGGACTTTTCTTGAACTTTTTCTCAAAGGATCGAACAAATCTCTGTAAAGCCGGGTGTGGGTCCTGAACCGAATATGGAGTATAGTAATAATGACCTGATAATTCAGGGCCAAATGCTTCTTTAATGCCGTAGGTATCCCAGCCGTCTCCTCCAATGAAGATCTTCTCCATGCCTTTCTGTCTGAATTGTTTCATGAGGGAACTGGCGTCGAAGTAAAACCCTGGTATGAAAACCACATCGTGATCAATCTGGCTAGCCTTGTTGCTGGCATTTTGGAACCCTTGATTGTTGGGTTTATAAGACAGGGTTTGGGCTTCTGTACCGCCAATTTTTTTGAAGCGGCTGACAAAGCTGCTAGCTAGCGCCTGAGAGTAGGGGTTTTCTTGCTCTTCTAAGATGAGGGCTTTATCTTTTTTTAAAACCGTCTTGGCAAACTTGCCGAGGGCTGATCCCTGCTGTGATTCCGTCAAAGAAATACTGAAGACGTTTTTGCCCTTGGCCATGAGATCTGTATCTGTGCCAATCGGTAGTATGAGAAGTCGATTCTTGCGAGAGGCAACTTCGGCGATAGAGTGATTGATTGTATTGGAGATCGACCCAATGAGGATGTGAACTCGATGGCGATCGATGAGGCGTTGAGTTGCAGTCATCGCTGTCGAGCCCTTTCCGCCATCATCTTCTTGAATGATCTGAATACTCGGTGCAAGGCCCTTGTTCTTTGACTCAGAAATCTTGTCAAAGGCGACTTGAATTCCGTTCATGAGTTCGTCCCCGATGGGGCTCATCGGCCCGGATTTTGGGCGGACAACTCCAATTTTCAACTTGGCATTCACTGCCAGTGTGTTCGTGGGTGAGGTGATCAGCGCTAAGGTCAAGAGCGCGAGACATCTGTGGACCATACAATCTCCTAGAGTAGGCATTGGTAACCTTCCTGACATGCATAGGTAATACAACGATACACCGAAAAGTTGGATTTTTCACCTGCTAGTGCCATAATCCTCCCCTTAAACTAAGGAGACTCACAATGGAGCAAAAAGAGCCCTGGCAAGAGCGCTGGAGGTCGGGTCGAACAGGCTGGGACCACGGAGATGCCCATCCGGCATTGTTTGAGATCATGGCTATTGCAAGCCGGGAAGGAGGGCTTAGTAAAGCCGCTCGTGTGGTGGTGCCCGGTTGTGGGCGAGGGCACGAAGCAGCAGCTCTAGCAGAATCTGGTTATACAGTGACAGCTCTCGACTTTGTTGATGAAGCGATTCAGCAAGCCTTAAGTCTTTACGAACATGTTCCAGGGCTAACTTTCAAGGCCCAAGATTTCTTTCTGGAGGAGCCGGATCAGTATGATGCCCTTGTGGATCGCGCTATGCTTTGTGCTTTGCAGCCGGATCACCGCCACGAATATGTGGCAAAAGTTTCGGAGATATTAAAGCCTGAGGGCCTCTTCTTAGGCATACTTTTCGCGGAACAAGATCCACCACGAGATGAAGGGCCGCCGTTCATGCTTAACGAAGCCCAGATCGAAGCATTGTTTGGGTCAGGCTTTGATTTGGTGTCTTGGGAATCGCAGCCAAACCGTGCTACACCTAGCATTATCACGAGGGAGTGGCTGTGTGTATGGCGTAAGAAATCATAAAGGAATAAGTATAAATGACATATAAGCCGGATGCGGTCAAGTCTTTGGCTGATGCAATTATGAGGCACAAACGTCTCTACTACCAAGGCAAACCAGAAATCAGTGACGCTGACTACGACCGGCTAGAGGACCAGCTGAGACAACTGGCGCCAGAGCATCCGGCATTGGAATACGTTGGCTCAGACGCTCCAGGTGTGAATCGCAAGGTCGCTCACGAAACTCCTATGCTTTCCCTTCAAAAGACTTATGTTCTTGATGACCTCATCTCGTGGAAGGGAGACCACGATATTGTAGGGACTTGGAAGGTCGATGGCAATAGCCTCAGCCTTGTATACAAAAAGGGCCAATTGGTTCTGGCAAAAACCCGAGGCAATGGTCGCCTTGGAGAAGATGTCACCAGCAAAGCGCAATGGGTTAGCGATCTCGTGCCTCGTTTGCAACAACCATTAGACTGTGAGATCCGTGGCGAGCTTTACTGCACTGAGCATCACTTCGCTGAGTTAGTTGATGAGATGCTTGATCTTGGGCTCGAACGCCCGAGCAATCCACGCAATATCGTTGCGGGCCTACTAGGTCGTCGCAGTCACTTGAACCTGGCACGTTACTTTAATTTCTTGGCTTTCGAAGTCCTTAGCGACGACAGTGCGCTTCACTTCAAAGATGAAATAGAAAAGTTTGCCTGGCTCACAGCCGAAGGCTTTCCTATCCCGGAGCCGAAGTTGATCCACAAAGAGTCTGAGCTATCGGCGTATTTGGACCAAGTCAAGTCCGTGATGGAAGCAGGGGAAATAGGGTTGGATGGGGCTGTGTTTTCATTCAACAATCGCGACCTGCACTATGAGCTTGGCAATACTTCTCATCACCCTCGATACAAAATGTCCTATAAATGGCAGGGTCAGACCGCTGTCTCAGTTATCAAAGACATCACCTGGGCGACGTCTCGCTTAGGAGTCATCACCCCAGTCGCAGTGATTGAACCCGTTACGCTCAGTGGTGCTAAGATCACCAACATCACGCTTCATAATGCCGAGCATGTGATGGCTTACAACTTGAAGAAGGGCGATGAGATCGAGATTGTGAGATCAGGAGAGGTGATTCCAAAGTTTTTAGAGGTCAAAAAAGCCGCTCCTGGGCGCTATAGTTGGCCAGCTGCCTGTGGTGATTGCAATGAAACCCTTGAGTTTGACGGTGTTCGTTTGCGGTGTCTTAACGAAGCGGGCTGCCCAGCTCAACAAACAGGTTTTATTCTCAATTGGATTCGCTGTGCTGAAATCGATGATCTCAGCGAGAAACGTTTGGCTGCAATGCAGGACTTGGGATTGGTATCGCAGGTTGATGATCTCTATCACCTCAGCGTTGAAGACTTTCTGAAGCTGCCTCTCACGAAGGAAAAGATGGCTCAGAAGCTTTGGAAAAACGTGCAGAAAAGTAAAACTCTGCCTCTGGCACGCTTTCTTAATGGGCTGGGGATTCAGGGTACAGGCCTCACTTCATGGGAAAAGATTCTTGAAGACTTGCCAAGCTTGGACAAGGTTCGACAAGCCTCAGAAGATCAGATCAAGGCTATCGACGGATTTGCAGAAAAAACGGCTCAACAGATTGTTGCTGGCCTATCAGCTAAATCAAATATTATAGACGCTTTGCTCGCAGCAGGGTTGAAACCTAAAGCGCCGTCGCGAAGCACTTCTGCTGATGGCATCTTCGGTGGGCAGACGTTTGTTATTACGGGAACCCTATCGAAGCCGCGAGCTGAAATTGAGGGGTTGATTAAACAAGCTGGAGGCAAAACCAGTTCATCGGTTTCCAAAAAAACAACAGCAGTGATCACCAATGATCCAGACTCAGGCTCTTCGAAAATGAAGAAGGCACAGACCTTGGGAATTCCGGTGTGGAGTGAAGATAACCTTTTAGAGAAGCTTGAAGCATAGGAGTCCAAGTGGTTGTTGTTGGTTTTCAGGGGATACCAGGGGCCTACAGTGAAATGGCGGCCAATAAGGTTTTTGCCGAGCAATCGTATACCCTTCGGGGCTTTCCCAGTTTCGACAAGATTTTTCGAGCCGTGGAGACTAAGAAGCTAGATTATGGGGTGATTCCCATTGAAAACTCCCTAGCTGGCAGTATCCATGAGAACTATGACCACCTGCTCAATCACAAGGTGTGGATTAGTGGTGAGTACTATCTTCGGGTTAAACATAGCCTTTTGGCCAGCCCTGGAGCCAAGATGAGAACGATAAAAAAGGTGTACTCTCATCCCCAGGCTTTAGGTCAGTGTGCTGGGTTTCTTAAAGCCAAGGGTTTTGAGCCAGTGCCATACTTTGATACGGCTGGTTCCGCTCGCTTGGTGGCGGAGCAAAGTGATCCCACCATCGCGGCGATTGCTGGAGCCCACGCTGCGGAAGACTATGAACTATCAGTGCTACGCAATTCGATAGAAGATGATAAGAAAAACTACACTCGCTTCTTCGTTGTTCAGGCAAAACCTCCACGAACGAAGCCCAAGGCTAAGACTAAAAGCTCGATAGTCTTTTCTCTTAAGAATGTGCCAGGCGGGCTTCATAAAAGCCTTAGTGTATTTGCGATTCGGGACATCGATCTGATGAAAATTGAGTCCCGTCCATTGAAGGGAAGCCCCTGGAAATATCTTTTCTACTTGGATTTTGCTGGCTCTATTCACGATGAGGTGATCGATCGTGCTCTGGGCCATCTGTCAGAAATTACAACAATGATCAAGGTGCTAGGGTCCTACTCAGCAGCGCCGCTTCAATAAAAGGAGAATGTCATGATGAAAAGCTGGCTGGTAAGTCTCGCCCTGTTGACTCAACTCGGCTGCACAACGACACAATCTAAATCCTCGAAGGAAAGTACCTATCACATGGAAAAAGTCTGGTACCAAGGAGGCATGGATAATGCCTTGAAGTTATCTAAAGCCCAAAATAAGCCTCTATTTGTCTACTGGGGAGCGGTATGGTGTCCACCGTGCAATGAGATCAAGGATCAAGTTTTCTCGCGATCTAGATTTGGCGAATTGATGGGCCAGTTTATTCCTGTCTATTTAGATGGAGATTCTGAAGAGGCTCAAATTTGGGCTGATCGCTTGCAAGCCTACGGTTATCCGACCATTCTCGTTCTGAGTCCTGAAGGTAAAGAAATGCTACGCCTTAGTGGAGGGGTTAATCTAGAAGAGTTTGAGCTGGCTTTGGCTGGGGCCCAAAACCGCTCCCTAGATGAGCTGGTGGAGAAAGCTCGATCTGGCAAGCTTGATCGTGAAGGTTGGCAGGCTATCAGTTTCATATCATGGGGGCAGTTGCCGGAAGATCAATACCCTGCGAAGACGATTTGGGCGATCCAAAGGGACCTTCTCGATAGCATGCCTCGGGGGCTACAGCGAGAAAGAGCGGTCTTGATTGCCGACTTCCTTGGCCTTTCAAGCCGACTAGCCCAAGAAGAAAGCCCTGTTGAAGGGCTGGATGATGTTAGGCGAGAGGCGCCTCAGCTTCTTGATGGGGTTTTTAGTTCTGAGCAAACCGTGCTAGCAACCCGTGGTTTTATCAATAGCTCAGGGGTTGACGTTCTCTCCTGGGCTTTTAGTTCTGAAAGCAGTGCCTACGACTCCTGGAAAAAACGGTGGCTTTGGGCTGCACAAGTGATTCGAAGTTCCAAGAGAGTTTCAGTGGATACAAGGCTTTGGGCCATCTATCCACTGATTCAATTTCATAAGGACGAACAACCGAAAAAAGCAGCTCCAGAAGCCTTAAAAGCACAAGTTGTAGCAGCGGCCCAACAAGCTGACCTAGAGGCTACTAGTAGCTATGAAAGGCATTCTGTTATTTCTGGAGCAGCATACTTGATGAGACTTGTGGAGGCCTATGACCAAGCTGAAAGGCTGTTGAAGAAGGAGCTAGCTCAAACCGATACCCCTTGGTACTATCAATCATCGCTCTCGTCGCTAGCAGCTGCACAAGACAAGGATCAGGAGGCTCTATACTGGTCTGCTGAAGCTAGGAAGTCTGCTCAGGGGCGTGCGAGCCGATTGCAGTGGATCACCAGCGATCTTCTTCTAACGGCCAAAGTCGAGAGCCAAGATCAAAGAGAGCGTCTACTGTTCTTAGCCAAAGAGTTTTATCAGCTAGCCACTGATTTAAAGGATGGCTTTGCTGGCCGAAATCAGTTTCGAGCTGCTAGAGTGGGTAAGAGTTTACAAGCTTGGAAGAATGACAAGGGTTTCCAATCTCTATTCAAGGGATATCAAAGTCGTTGTCAAAATTTGTCAGGTGTAGCTCAAGATAATTGTATCAAGCATTTTGAGGAACTCATATGAGCCGAGACTATCGAGATCAGTTAAGAGCACTGGCCAAAGGCAACCCACCTGCCGAGGATGCTGGGATTTTCGGTGCAAGCTTAAGTCCTAAACATGCGCAGATCGTGATCATTCCAGTGCCTTTCGAAGCAACAACATCCTATGGTGGGGGAACTTCAAAGGCACCCAAGCAGATAGAAGGTGTTAGCCACCAGCTAGACCTATACGATCGTTTCTACGAAAACCCCTTTTTAGCAGGGATTGCATACTTAGACGAAGGGCAGGAGTTCGTCGCAATCAATCGCGAGGCCAAAGACATCGCCCAGAAAGTAATTCACGACTGGGAAAGTGGCGTGATGCCTAAGCAAGACGACCTGGATCGCGTCAACAACATGAGTGCTTCAGTCAATGGCTTGGTTTATAGGAAGGCTAGCCAATTACTCGAAAATGATCAGGTGCCTGTGGTTTTAGGTGGCGACCACAGCGTTCCCCTTGGTTTGATAAAGGCTTTGGGAGAGCATCACGGCGACTTTGGAGTCTTACACATTGATGCCCATCATGATCTCCGCGTGGCCTACGAAGGCTTCCAGTACTCTCACGCTTCGATAATGTACAATGTCTTAGAAGAAGTGCCGCAGGTTAGTAAAATAAAATCCATTGGGATTCGTGATTTCTCTCTCGATGAGAAGACCATGGCAAGCCAGTCATCACGTGTAGATACTCTCTACGATAGCGATTTGCAGGAGCAACGTTTCAAAGGGGCCAGTTTCCACCATATTATTGATGAGTTTCTCAAAGACCTTCCATCGCGAGTCTATGTTTCATTTGATATTGATGGCCTTGACCCATCCTGCTGTCCTCACACAGGAACTCCAGTACCAGGCGGGCTTAGCTTTGCAGAGGCCTCCTATATTCTGGAGCTGCTAGTGGAGTCAAAGCGTGAGGTCATTGGTTTTGATCTCAGTGAGGTTTCCCCTGGAGAAGACGAGTGGGATGCTAATGTTGGGTCGCGGATACTCTATAAACTCTGCGGCGCGGTGGCGAAAAGCCTTCGTTTGAAACCACTTGTTGATATCGATTGAAATTGGAAATCAAGGCAAGATCTAGTGATTTGATATGACGGCAATAAGGTAGGTAGTATGCTTCGATTCGTTCTTTGTGCAATCTTAGGGGCTCAGTTACTCGGATGTCAGACTTCGATCCCAGCAAAGAAAATACAGATATGCCGTTTATATTGTAACGAGAGAGGTGGTATCTACCGAATTCTGATCGATCAGATCAATGGTGTTGCCTGCCACTGCAAGAATGCTGATTTACTATGGCTAGAACTTGATAGTCGTGGACCGTTCCAGGAAAGGCTGGAAATCGACGATGGCAATATCAACACCCGTGAGGACAGCGAGCTATGAAGTTTTTGGTTATTGGTGGGGCTGGATATATTGGTTCTCATTTCATTTATGAAGCGATCGAGCAAGGCTATCAGTGTATAGCGCTGGATAACCTATCGGAAGGGCATCGGCAGGCGCTCCACCCAGATTGTGACTTCGTCGAGGGCGACCTACTCGATCTTCAGCTCTTAAAGAAAGTTATCGTGGATGTAAATCCAGATGCTGTTTTTCATTTCGCTGCCTACGCTTTAGTAGGAGAGTCGGTAAGCGATCCTAGCAAATACTATCGCAATAACGTCGAGGGTGTCAGAACCCTGCTGGAAGCCATGCGAGAGCAGTGTCCCCAAACACCCCTAGTTTTCTCGTCCACATGTGCGGTCTTCGGAGTGCCTGAATCATTGCCTATGAAGGAAAATGACCCCAAAAAGCCGATCTCGCCCTATGGGCGTTCAAAGCTTATGGCTGAGTATTTAATCGAAGACTATGCAAATGCCTATGGGATCAAGGGGATGGCTCTCCGCTACTTTAATGCCTGCGGTGCTCACGAGTCGGCTCGTATTGGGGAAGCACATCGCTGCGAGACGCATTTGATTCCCAATGTGATCAAGTCCACCTTAGGTGGAAAGCCGTTGGTTATTTTTGGAGATGTGTTCGATACACCAGATGGAACCTGCGTGCGGGATTACATCCATGTTAAAGACTTGGCTATTGCTCATATCAAAGCTGCAGAGATTTTGATCAAGAAGCCTAAAGGATTCTATGATGTCTATCAGTTAGGGACAGGGCAGGGCTATTCCAATCTTGAGATTGTCAAGACTATCGAAAAGGTCGTTGGCCGACCCGTTGAGTTTAGCTATGGGGATCCCCGTCCGGGAGATCCTCCGGCTCTGTATACTGCGGTTGAAAAGGCTAGAGAAGGCCTGGGCTTTGAAGCCCAATATTCTAGCCTCGACTATATCATCCGAACAGCCATAGCATGGCATGAGGCCCACCCGGATGGATTCTAAAGGTCTATTTTTTGGCCACAGACCAATCAATCTTGCCTTTGTGAGTCTGGGGGAAGCACTTAGTCTTGTCCTTTTTGCAGACAAAGGCTCGCATCTTGTAATTAAAAGAGCCAGATTGTGACTGAGCCTTGGTTTTCAGGGTAAAGCCAGGCAGGTCCTTATCGTACTCCTTAGTGACGAACTTTCCGTTCTTGGTTTCCAATGAAAGGTCTTTAGCCTCGGTTATCGTGACTGACCACGGGGCTTGGTGGGTTAGCTCCAGACCATCATTGGCTTTGATTTTGAATTTGATGGTAAGGTCCTGGCCTTGGTTTTCGACGCTGGTTTCTAGGCTAGAGTGCTTAGCACCAAATGCCATCAACCAAGGTAGCATGCAAGTAATCAAAAGTAGTTTTTTCATGAGTGTCGACCCCTTCGTAAACGACGCTGTTTAACGATATTCTTCCGCCTCACTGAGACTACGGATTTTAGATTTTCTAACTTAGCCACAACAACTTCCAGGTGCTCAAGGTTCTTAACCCCAAGCTCGAACTCTAAGACCCCTGTAAGGTCAGACGAGACCTTAGCCTCAGCTTTATGAACGTTAGCATTACAGGCAGAAAGTACACTAGTTACTTCGGCGAGCACGCCGGGTTTATCTTGGGTGCGAAGTGATATGTAGCACTTATGATATGACTTGTTTCCTTCTGTCTTCTCGCCCCATTCCACCTGAATCTTCCGCGCTGGATCTAAGTCCAAGGCGCGGGGACAAGCACTGCGGTGAACGGTTACACCTCGCCCTCGGGTGATAAATCCGATGATCGGTTCCCCAGGGAGTGGCTGACAGCAACGTCCTAGAGTTACAAGGACATCGTCATAACCTGAAACCAGAATCGGGCTCTTATTTGACGATCGCTTTTGTGATTGGGGTGCTCTGGTTTCAATATTGTCGCGATGAAGCTGCTCTTCAATATTCTCTTTCGGTTCCGGCGGAGGAAAAGCTTTGGCAATCAGCTGATTGGCATTCAGCCGACCATAACCAACACCGATCAAGATATCATCAAAATTGCTTTCCCGAGCTGCTTTGACGAGCTTATCTGTATCACCAGATTTTTCCAAGTCTTCAATAGAAAGCCCTGCTTTGTCCAGTGTCTGAGAGAGTAGATCCCGACCAATCTTACGACTTCGTTCCCGCTGCTCACTCCTTAAAAAGGAGCGAATCTTATTGCGAGCCTTGGATGTCGCGATAAAGTTGAGCCAGTCTTTGCTCGGCTTCTGGTGAGGTGATGTGAGAACTTCGACAATATCACCAGAATTAAGCCGTTTTTTAATGGGAGCCATGCGGCCATTGATTTTTACACCGATGCATTTCAAACCCACATCTGAGTGGACAGAGAAGGCGAAATCTAGGGCTGTAGCATTTTTGGGCAAAGAGAAGACATCCCCTTTCGGAGTGAAAACGAAAATCTCCTCGTCGAATAGGTCGACTTTTACGGCTTCTAAAAACTCGTCTGGATCTTTTAATTCGCTTTGCCACTGCACAATTTGACGAAGCCAGGAAAACTTTTCCATGTCTGTACTGCCAACTTGCTTGTTGTCCTTGTCTTTGTATGCCCAGTGGGCAGCGACACCAAACTCACAAGTTTCATGCATTTCACGGGTACGAATCTGGATTTCTGCCGGTTCGCCGTTGGGGCGAATGACTGTGGTGTGAAGACTCTGGTACATGTTGGCTTTAGGCATGGCAATGTAGTCTTTAAATCGACCTGGCATTGGCTTCCACATGGCATGAACTACGCCTAAGGCTTCGTAGCAGTCCTTAATAGAATCTACAATGATGCGAAATGCGAAGAGGTCGTGGATATCTTCGAAGTCGAGGCGACGGTCGACCATTTTCTTATAAATGGAAAAAAAGTGCTTCGGTCGGCCATAGACTTGAATCTCTTTGAAACCATATTTTCTTAACTCTGTTTCAAGGATCTCGATGACTTCGGCAATGTATTTTTCGCGAACAGATTTTTTTGCAGCGATCTTGCTACGAATGGTTTGATAGGTCTCGTAGCGGAGATGGCGTAAACAAAGATCCTCTAGCTCGCTCTTGATGCCGTAAATACCGAGGCGATTTGCAAGCGGCGCATAGATATCCAGTGTTTCTTGAGATATCCGTCGTCGCTTGTTTTCCTGAAGAGAGCCAATGGTCCTCATATTGTGAAGACGATCGCAAAGTTTTACCATGATAACCCGAAGGTCCTTTGCCATAGCAAGAATCATCTTTCTAAAGTTCTCAGCAAGCTTCTCTTGCTTGGAGCGGAACTTGATCTTGCTAATTTTGGTGAGACCATCAACCAAGTGGGCGACTTCGGTGCCAAAGGCTTCCTCAATGTCTTCAATGGTAGCACTGGTGTCTTCAACGGTATCGTGAAGAATTGCAGCGACAACGGATGCTGTATCTAGCTTGAGAGTGGTAACGATGTTCGCAACTGCGAGAGGATGGGTGATATATGGCTCTCCCGACCGCCTCGTCTGATCTGAATGGCACTTGGCGGCAAACTCGTAGGCCTTGTGTACGGAAGATCGATCTTGCCCGGGTAGATAGGTATCTAGGGAGTCGAGCAGAGCTTCGAATTCTTGCTCGGGTGTGACCGGTACGGTTTTGCTCTCTACTTTGCTTTGACTAACCTCGGTCATAAATCCTTGTTCCTAGATGTAAGCTAACCTAAATCGGCTCTGAGTCTCTTAATCCAATCGGCATTTTCGAATTCGTCGTTTAATTTTTTGCATAATTCTTTGCCATTTTCTACGTGTTTATCGTCAGTAACGCCTAAAACGATGATCTTGCGCAATTCCTCATAGGCGATATCGATCTGTTGATTGACGATGAAGTGCTGGTAGTGCTCGGCTTTGCTGATTTCCTTATAGGCATTTTGTAAACGAATCCAGCGGGTTTCCAAGTTATCGGAACCCCGAGACTCCAACCGCTGCCATAAACTTTCCAAAGAGGGGGGCAGGATGAAGATGCTGACAGCATCTGGCAAAAGGTGTCGAGCAGTTTCCCAACCCTGGACATCGATTTCTAAAATAGGTTTACGACCGGCACTAACTATCCTATCTAACTCAGCTTTTGTGGTTCCGTAAAGGTTTCCGTGAACCTCAGCCCACTCCACAAATTCATCTCTTTGGCTCATTTCTTCAAATCGGTCGCGATCGATGAAGTGGTAGTGGTTGCCATTTACTTCTCCAGGGCGCGGCCTGCGGGTCGTGTGGCTCACAGACATCTCGACGTCTGGATGGTTGGCAATCAGTTTGCGATTGAGAGTGGTCTTGCCTGCCCCTGAAGGAGCGGAAACGACAAAGATCGACATTAGTAACTCCTCGATACTATTCGATGTTTTGAATTTGCTGCCGCAGCCGCTCGATTGCCTGCTTCATGCCTAGAGTATGCTTGGCTATTTCTAATTGGCTAACTTTATTCGAAATTGTGTTCACTTCACGGTGCATTTCCTGGCAAAGAAAATCGAGCTTTCGGCCAACGTCGTCATGTGAGTCTAAAGTCTTCGCAAACTCAACTTCGTGGGCACTGAGCCGTGTGATCTCTTCGGCAATGTCCGCCTTGTCTGCCATGACTGCCACCTCAGCAAGGAGTCGATCTTCAGGCATGGCATCTTGCACCCGTGTACCTACATCACCGAGCTTTTCGAGAAACCCTTCGACCTTTTTCTTGTAGTTGTCGAAAAGGTGCTCGCGAATGGTGTCGGTATGCTGAGCAACCGCTTCTCGATTAGACGTCACTTGCTTCACAAGCTCCGTCAAGGATGGTTTTAATGCGGCTCCTTCACTTTCCCGAGCTGCGATCACCTTGGCTAAAGCTGCGCGCAGAGACTCCAACATTGCTGGCTTGTGCAAGGCGATCAAGTCATCGGCGTTCTCTCTCGCATAGGACTCAAGAGCACCATCAAGCCTTAGAATTTCGTAAACACTAAGTTCTTTAGGGTAGCCTTGGGCAATCTCTTGCACCCTACTACCAAGGGACTCGTAGTGATGCACGGCATCTTCATTCAGCTTGGGAAGCCTTGCAGCGCTATTGACTGGAGTGAGGTCAAATGAGATATCGACTTTACCGCGCTTTAAGGAGTTTTTAACCTCGCTGATGATAATGCTTTCCAGCGCGCTGAGTGATCTAGGAAGGCGCACATTGATATCGATGAATCGGGAGTTAAGTGTTTTAACTTCGCAACGATACTGGAATTCTGGGGTATCGTGCTCTCCTGAACCAAATGCCGTCATACTCTTTAGTGGCATGCTTGTGCTCCTTTTTGGCAAGCTATTGCCGTGAAAATATAAGGTGTGGTAATAACAGTTTTTTGCCTAGTATCAAACCGTCTTTTTGGGATAGCATAAAAGCTATCTTGGCTTGATTTTACGGGGATCATCATAAAAGGAAACCTGAAGTGATTGGCTTGACTCTGGTGTTTCATGTGTTTTCTGCCATTTGCATCCTGGCGTTAGTCTACTGGATAATCAAACTTCAGGGGAGCTTGAACTTCAGTCGTGCTCTCTTGCAGGGTGTCTCCCTTGTAAAGCATTCCAAGGTGACGGTTGATTGGCCGGCAAAGTTCTTTGAGAAGTTCTGTCTCGCCCTTGCTGTTCCTTTTGACTGGGATCGTAAGAAAGCAGCCCCTTGTCGAATCAAGTCTCAGCCTTGGGTGAAGCTTCACTTAGATTATAACATTTTATCTGTCCAGCTTAAAAATAAGTCGGAACTCGGGATAAAAGTTGCCAAGAGTGTGGTAGACAAGGAAACTGTCCTAACGGACTTGACCGAGTCACTGGCAAAGTCTTGTCAAATTCACCTCGATGATAACATGGCTGAGCAAGAGGCCCAGGGAGATTCATGATTGGTAGGAGCAATGGGAGAAGGGAAACGATTATGGTGAAGTTGCTTGTCGGCGCAATTTTGTTCTTGGCGGTATCTTGCGTCACTGTGGAAGAGGAAAATCAGCCTCCTGAGATCACAGCAGAAACTTCGGTGGCAGAGATGTTTCAGGCCGCCATCGACTTTGGGGGTTCCACCTTAAAAGATGTCAAACGTGTGACAAGTGAAACCAATCGTTGGCCTGCCATGGCGAAAGAGGCGCGGCTGTATCTTAGGAGTAGTTTAAGGCAAGGTGATCGCGGGAAAATTATCCGAGCGGCTCATATTTACCAGGCGAGTGTGCCAACCTTGGAGCCAGCGATACTTAAGTTATTTACCAGACACCCGTCTCCTGAAATTGCGGTCATTGGGTGGCAGTTAGCAACTGTCAGACCATCGCCAACGGTTAAGTCATTTGTTGAGGATGAGGTCTCTTATTTCGTCATTCGCAATTGGGAACAGCGGATTCTCTATCCTGAGTTGGCGACAGCCGTGCGAGAAAACGAGGTTCACAGTGTTTTTAGTGTTTTGCAGCTGGGTCTTCTTACCAAAGGCAACGATGAGTTTGCTAAAGCTATGGTCGCCCTGAACCCAGATGATTCGTCGGTTCCTTTTATGGATTATCTAGGCCTGGCAACGATCGAAGATCTTCGCCAGATCAATCAATCTACCGTCGATGTCTACACCTGTTTAGTGATTCTACGTCACTTCATGACGAACCCTTTGCCATTAGGTCACCCAAATCTGGGGCAACTTTTCAGCTTTGCAGTCTCGCGCAATCCCGCTCTTTCGGATATGGCCCGTGGCGTGATCGAGCAGCAGATGCCAACATTCAAAGAGCAAATGGTCTACTCGTTGGCTGCTCTTCCATTGGAGGTGCAGATTGCTTTTGTAGAAGGAGCGCGTCGTAACCCAAGCTCTAATTTTAGAATGCTCTTGGGCCAGCTCAAGTTGGTGACCCGCTACCATCAAGTTGTCGAGGAAATCGAGTCGATCAAAACTTTCTAAACCATTGATCCAATCGTGTTAAGGTTTCAGCATGCAGGGGTAGAACGAAGTGATTGCATGCTGGAATGAGACTTAGCTCCATTGTTTCATAATTGAGCTTCTGCCAATCGTCCTTCCGTGCAATAGGGTCATCCTCCCCAATCAGATTCAAATAGGGAATATTTAGACGAGCTAAGTTACCAGGTAGGTCTAGATCTTGAGTAGCTTCCTGAACCACTTCGATATAGCTAAATTGATGGTTTGATCCTGGTCTTGCCCCTAGACGGATCGGGAAGCGCTTGCGATTGAAAGGACCTAAGGCCGGAATAATAGCACTTCCCCATAGACGGGCTTGAGCCCAAAAATCTGGGTATCTGAGCGACATAGCTTCACGAATGATGGTCTGATGGTTGACTTCGATATGAAGAGGAACCGCAAGCAGTACGAGAGACACAATATCACTCCGATTGGTAGCTTCGATACTGGCTAGCATCCCACCTAGGCTGTTGCCCATCAGGTGAACGTTTTGAATTTTAAAATTGCTTTTACAAAAATCGATGGCATCAGCACATGCAGAATGCAGCTCACCGGGGTCCAAAATCGTTTTAGAATGCTGACCGTGGCCATCCAAGTCTACTGTGAATATATTGTAGCCATTCTTCAGAAGCTTTTTAAAAATCGAATACATGCCATATAGATGGTCGTTGCCTGTGCCATGAAAATAAACAACAGTTTGCATCTGGGGAACTAAAGGGCGAAGCCTTCGCCAGAAGGTTTCGCCTTTAGCAGCAGGCCTTTTATAAAATCCAGATTGGACTTCGTAGCCACAACTAAAAAGATGATCTATAAATTTCTGGTGGATATCCATCAATATACTTCCGCCAATTAGTCTATCTTGTTGACGAGCTATCGTTTCCTAGATAGCCTTGTATAAAGTCTCATATGCGAATCATATAGAGTAAAGGTAACAATTTAAATGTCACTTCCCATTTGCAGTGCGCTCGAAGACTTTTTGGTTCGGTATGGCTGGGACTATGTTAAGAAATCTGAGCAAAAACTTATCACTGGTTGGCAGGGTGAGCACCGATCTTATCCGCTCTTGATCGAGATCTCAGATACATGGGTGAGCTTTAAGATTCAGCCTCTACTGAAGCTAAATATCGATTGGGATACGTGGCCTGAGATCGCCTCACACATGCTTGAGATGAATGATGCCACAAGCATGGCAAAACTGTCTGTCGATAGCGATGGACAAATTGTCCTTGGCTTAGATATTTTCTCAAATGGCCTCAGCTATGAGAGCTTTTCTGATGTGATTGGGGTAATCGGCTATTATGCAGAGAGCATTTACGATGATTTACTTTCGATTCTTGATCATGTGGGTTATAGATATTGTGAATCTCTTAATATTTTAACTTAACTTGCGAATCTTGTGAGCTGCTTTTAGCCTGGGCTGCGTCCCAAAACACTCATAATCTCCAAGATCTGCCCGATAAGTTAGGGTCGGAACCTGGCATATCGAGGAACCTTTGACTGTACTTCAGCAAAAAAAAATCGGAAAGTATGAGATAGATTACGAAGTTGGAGCTGGTGGGCTTGGTAAGGTTTATAAAGGTATCGATGAGGAAACCGGCCAGGCTGTAGCTATCAAAGTTCTGCATGAAAAGTACCAGATGAACAAGCGGTTTCTCGGTATCTTTCACCGGGAACTGCTCATCGTCTCGCGCCTCAAACATAAGCATATCGTTGGCTATATCGATGCAAATTATAAGCCGCCCAATTGCTACATCGTGTCCGAGTTCATTGATGGGTGGTCCCTTTATCGTTTGATCAAGCACTTCAAGCGGCTGCCGCCATTGGTTGCCCTATCCGTGACCATCGATATTCTGCAAGGAATCGACTATCTTCATTTGCATGATACAATTCACTCAGATCTTTCATCGCCAAATGTCTTGATTTCAAGGCAGGGAAAAGTTCTGCTCACAGATTTCGGATTGGCGTGCAGTGGTGAAGTGGAAAACTATAAGAATTATATGGTGGGAACACCAGGCTATTACTCTCCTGAGCATATTACAGACTCATCCATTCTCCCACAATCAGATATTTACTGTGTTGGTCTGCTTCTCTATGAGATGGTTACCGGCGAAAAGGCGGTGAAAGCATCCAAAGACCGCGAGGAAATTTTATATAGTATGAAACATATAGATTTCAAAAAGATTAAGTGCTCTGAAAGGCGTTTGCAGTCGGCAATTCGTCGGATTTGCAAGCGTGCGCTACGTTATCGGGGTGGTTTGCGCACAAAGAATGCTGAGAAAATGATATTCGAAGTTTACAAAATCTTGAAGCGCTACGATATTCGCTACTCAAGGCATGCTATTCATCAAATGCTTTCAGCCAGTGGGTTATCCTTGGCCCTACCGGAGAAGTATCAGCAGGATATTAACCGTGGTTATATTGAAGTCTCATCGGAAGACCCTATGTGAGCGCTAAGGCGTGTTTGGTTTGTACTCAGCCAAAGTCCAGCGGTGAACTGCCTTTTCACAAGATAGATCCAAGTATCTTGAATCATCGGCGCTAAAAATTTGGAACTCTCCGTCAACGCAGTCTCGCAACTCCCACAGCATCTTAGCTGAAAAACCAGGAATAGCGGGTGGGATGCGGTTGCTAGTAATCAAGAAGATTTGATCTGACTCAAGCGCTGTTTGGTAGCTGGTTTTCATCATCTCTGGACGTCGGATCATTTCTGAGAGTCGCGTGATCCCAGGCCATTGCGTCACAGCTTGGCTAGGGTTGTAGAACGAAATGAGAGAGGTGTTTTGATAGGTGTCGGCGAATAAGGGGCCAGGAACCTGCTTCAGATACGATGCAAGGTCCTCATAACCGTGGGTTTCATACAGGATTCGATCCTTATGGGCTTTACTTTTATTCAAGGGGTAGTGAGCATGGATGGTGAGTAATGCGATGAGAATAAGGTTCCCAAGACCCGTTATGTAAAGCGCGGGACGTAGCTTCAGTGATCCAGCTAACAGAACCGAGGCGCCTAACACATACACTGCAGGCCAATTAGCTTCAATGTTTTGAAATGGAGAAAGAATCCCGAACACTCCCAAAGGAACTGTCACTGATGCAATCAGAAGGGATCTGACATGTGGGTCTAGTGAATTTTTTTGACGTTTTCTCCAAAGCCCGATAGCTAATGGAAAGATCATCAAGCCCCAGAGTCCCAACTGCCCTCCAATATAATTTCCCACTCGTTGGCTTGCCTTCTCAATCTTTGACTTTGGAGGTTTCGGCTCCTTCTTTTTCTCTGGCCTTTTAAAAGTGCGAGCAAGGGTTTCTTCCGGGGAGCCTACCTTAGCATCAAGGGCTCTAGGAAGCTTATTCCCCATATTTGTGTCCACGTGATACTCGCTCTTCAAACCTCGACCAAACTGAAACCGGAAACTCACCCAATCATGCTGGTAGTTCCAAGTCAGGTGAGGCAGAAACGTGATGAGGCAGGCTAGTCCACCAAGATAAGGCCAAGGGGAAAGCAGGCCTCGTGGTTTCCTCATGAGGGCATAGAGAAAGACAAGACCCATGATCGCCATGGTGTATTTACTGGTAAGTCCCAAACCTGTCATCACACCTGCTGTAAGCCAGCGTCGCGGATCGATCTTGATCGCAACAGCAGCTTCATGCAAAGCCAACAGCCAAAAGAAGGCTAAAGGAAGATCTGGTGTTTGAATGAACCCAAGTATGAGGCCTCCAAGGTTCAGCTGAGAGAGTAACAAGGCTAAGTAGATCGAGGAACGATCTTTCAGTCCTGCGAGGCGTGCTAGTGAGATCATGACTGTAAACATTAAGCTTGCCAGTAAAAAGCCACCTAATCTAGCTGCCCAGGGAGTGCCTGGAATGATATTGCTCAAGCTCGCTAGCCAAGCAATGAATGGTGGGTGATCAAAGTAGCCAAAGTCTGGAAACTTAGCCCAGTAGAAGTAGTAGGCTTCATCCTGAGTGACTGGGAAAACTGCTATTTGTAGAAGCCGAAAGCCAATTGTTAGTAGGCAGAGGGCTCCAATGGAACGAATGGAGATAGCTCTTACAAGTAATGACATATGCGTTGAACCAATTGAGTTTGACGGTTTAAACTAGTTTGAGTTTTGATCGCATGATCAAGGGCCTGGGCAGTGCCTACAAAAATGGCAAACTTGCGAGCCCGCGTCAGCGCTGTATAGATAAGGTTTCTTTGCAGCATCACAAAGTGCTGCATGGCCAACGGGATGATGACAACCGGAAACTCACTGCCTTGAGACTTATGGATTGTAATAGCATAGGCCAACTTTAGATCGTAAGCATCTTCCTTGCTGTAGCTAACTCTACGATCACCAAAGCTCACGATAATTTTCCCACCATCGACACCGGCATGCTGCACGAAGCCAATGTCGCCATTAAAAACATTCAGCTCATAGTTGTTGCTAACTTGAATCACTTTATCGCCAGGGCGAAATACGGTGCTATCGACCTTCTTCTCCTGGTCTTCATGATCATCAGCAGGATTTAATAAGGCTTGCAGCTCTTGATTGAGAGTTTTGGTTCCCAGATCGCCGCGATTCATAGGGGTGAGAACTTGGATATCGCGGATGCTATCATAGTGACCTTTATCGGGTAGAATATGTCCCACAAGGTCACAGATAATCGACTTGATCTCATCGACGCTACTAACCTCGATCATACGGCAGTCGGCTCCATCTTGATCTGGAAATTGTGGAAACTGACCGTCGTTGATCTGGTGGGCGATGCTGACAATATGAGAGCTTGCGGCTTGGCGAAAGATCTCAGTGAGGCGCGTGAATGGAACTTTCTGTGAATCTATCAGATCTCGTAAAACGTTTCCGGGGCCTACTGATGGCAGCTGATCCACATCACCAATGAAGATAATTTGAGCTTGGTGGCTGATCGCTTGAACCAGTGCATTGGCAAGACGAATATCGAGCATCGAAGCTTCATCCACAACAATAGCGCTGGCGTTAAGTGGGTTGGATTCGTCTCGGCTGAAGCCATTGTCCTGCGGGGTCCACTCAAGCAAACGATGGACAGTTTTCGCTCCTTGGCCGGTGACTTCAGATAGTCGCTGGGCAGCTCGTCCAGTCGGTGCAGCAAGTGCGACCGACCGCTTCATAGCACTTAGCAGTCTGATGATGGCATTGGCTGTTGTTGTTTTACCAACACCTGGGCCTCCGGTTAAAACAAACACCCGATGGCTAACAGCAGCTTTTACAGCTTCCAGCTGGTGGTGGGATAAAGGCATAGCGAGTCGTTCGCTATACTTGTTTAGCCAAGACTCGACCCGTTGCTCATCAATGTGAAACGGTTGATCGAGGAGTTCCGTAATTTTCTTGGCCATAGTATCTTCGGCCACCAGAAGCTCTTGGAGATAATGAATGTCTCCACCGTCTCGTGTTTCGGTGATTAAGCTGCCTTTAAGATTTAGCTCGTGAAGAGCTTGTAATATCAGTTCATGAAGCTGGTCGTGATCTAAGCTTAGCAACTGGATTAGTTTTTCGAGCATTTGTGGGGTGCTTAGGAAGCAGTGACCATGGTCTTCTGCTTGAGAAAGGCTGTAGAGTATTGCTGCTTTGATTCGTTTACCAGAAACAGGATCAAAGTCGATACTTTGAGCGATCTTATCGGCAGTTAGAAAGCCAATTCCCCCAATTTCCGTGCTGAGCCTGTAGGGGTCTTCCTTAACGATCTCAATGGTTTTGCCGCGATAGGCTTTGATAATACGATGAGTTAGCGAAGGAGATAAGTGGTGTGAAAAAAGGAATAGCTCAGCGTCTCGATACTCCCGGCTATCACGCCAGGCCTGTTCGATAGTTTTGGCCTTCTTGGGGCCTATAGAATCGACTTCGGCCATTCGCGAAGGGTCGCGATTGAGTATTTCTAGGGTCTCTTCTTTGAAATGCTCAACGATTCGTTTGGCTGTAATCTTGCCAATTCCCTTGATGAGACCTGATGACAGGTAGCGGATGATCCCTTCCTGAGTCGTTGGGTGGATTGGCCTCCCGAGCTCAACTTTGAATTGTCGGCCATGGCTTTTGTGCTCAACCCACTGACCTTTAAGGGAAAAGTACTCTCCAACCTTGATATAGCTGAATAGGCCCGTAGCGGTAAACGTCAGCCCACGATCAGACTTAACCTTAATGACAGACCAGCCGTTTTCGTCATTGCGGTAGGTGATCGTTTCTATTTCACCTTTAATTTCAGTGAGTTCTATTTGCTGCTCCAACGCTACCTTCTTCTCAGTGCGGGATGGAATAAATCCATGCGATTTGTCAGGTGCTCTTGTTTTAGTCCAGATTCCCTAAACTATCAAGATTGCCGAGCTTCTATGAGGCCTAAAGATTTGACTAAAGGTCATAGTTTTTTCCATTAACTGCCTGGCCAAATCTCCGATAAGTAATGAGAAGGTCGAGGAATAAATAGTTTTTTTGTCTATTCATTCAAAGCCTTATCGCGAGCCCTTTCATTATTTGTTCGGAGGCATCCTATGCAGTTCCAGTTTTCCTTTAAACACATGGACACATCTCAGGCACTTCAAGACTACGCTGAAGAGAAGCTGCGTACCAAGATCGAGAAATTTGTGACAAAGGCCATCGAGGTTCAAGTGACATTTTCTGTCGATCGCCATTTGCAACATGCAAATTGCGTCTTGGTAAGCGGTGATGGCTTCTCTCTTAATGTCGAACATGCCTGTGAAGACATGTATGGCTCTGTCGATCGCATGATCGATAAGCTGGGTGCTCAATTGAAGCGAAAGAAAGACAAATTGAAGAGCCACAAGAATAAAGGCACGGTGCGAACCATGCCTGAAGTGGATTACTCAGCTCAAGCGGAAGAAGCCTATTCTATCGATGCGGCTGAGATTGTGAAATTTGAAGAAGCTCGGCGGCGAAGACCGGCTTAGCTTTCATCTTATATTTCAAAATTTGAGGAGCGCTATTAGCGCTCCTTTTTTTCATTCCAATTTCTCATAACCTTGAGCATCGAAGTGGTCGTTGAAGCACTTTTCAACTTCAACTTTCGTGTAGTAGAGTTCGTTGCAAAACTTACATTTATACTTAGCCCCGTCTCGAATCCAATTCTTTGGAAACTCGGATTTATGGCGCTTGATGATTGTTGGTTCTTTTACAGCCGGTTCTTCAGGGATCTCAGGTTCTGGCTCAGGTGGTGGTGGAGCCTGGGGAGTGGGAGCAGGAGCTGCTTGAAGAGTCTCTTCTTGCGGTACCATCTTCACGAGTCGGAACTTGCGCCTTGGCTTCACTGATATAGGCAAGTCGGAAGCGAGCTGTTCTTGAACATGGCGTTTTTCTCGACCATCGGTGCAGCGTCGTGCACACTCCAAGCCGGCATCTTCGGTTTTGTAGAGGCGAAAGCAGTACTGGCACCGAAACAGGCGGCCATGAACGAAGTCACGAACAACGATCAGAGGGTACTGTTCCTTGAGTGCATACCAGCAGTGGTTGAGGCAGTTATTGGCATCGACCCGGTTATGATATTCCGTACGGCAAATTCCGCAAAGGAAGTAGTGTCCGTGGCGGAAGATTTTTCGAAAAATAGGGGTTTTAAAATGCTTAATTAGAATATTTTCAGACATCGTGAACGCTCCTTCGATAAATATCGGGAGGTAGCTCCTAAAAACTTAAATATCACGAATCATGGTTAATAATTTTAGATGCTTAGACGCCAATGAGCGCAGTGATGGCCAGAAACCAGGTGTGGCCTTTAAGGTCACCATTGTCATTGAAGGTGCTCTCTCCTTGGTCATACTGGAGCTTATACTTGGTTTGTATAGGAAACAGGGCTCCAAAATGAACAAAAACCCCCTCGATGCGGGTGACCAGAAGTTCGGGAGAGTTTCCCTCGGGGCGGGCGGGCTTAAGCCAGGAAACGAATATAGCTGGTGCTATGGAAAAGTCATTGATACGCATGACCCAGTTGTTGACCGGCTCGTCATCTTCCGATGTTCTGACCCTTTGGCTAACTGACCTTCCAATCATATCACCGTAACCAAGATTCAAGATCAAGCCGTAGTCAAGAGTCCCTGATTGGAGTGTGGGTTCACCGCTCAGGCCATAACCAATGTATCCAGAAGCACCTGTTCCTGTGAAGTCCACAACGATGTTCTGCCTTTCTGGTGACTCGTAAGGGCCAGTAAGAACATCGAGACTCAGCCCGGCAATCCACCGATGATAGACATAGGTGCGCCCGAGTTGGATCGCAGCGGCTGTACCAAGAAAGTTATTTTCCTGAGGTGAACGAAGAATATGATTCTTAAAGGTAAGGCCAATACTCCAAGCAGAGTGTCGGTATTCTAAGGGGGCATCGGTATTGCCCCAAGCGCGACTACTAAACAACAGACCTAGCGTGACAAGCCAGGAGACTAGGCTAGTTTTTGACTTCAAGTTCAACTGGTTTCCGCTTTCGTTTGACGAGACGTATGATCACGATCGACATCTCAAACATCAAATAGGTAGGTAAGCCCATGGCGATCTGAGAAATGGGATCAGGAGGTGTGAGAAGGGCTCCCAAAATCATCACTCCAACGAGGACAAACTTGCGATTCTCAGCTAGCATATCGGCATCGACCAGGTCAAGTAGGGCTAGTAAAACTAGAATTACAGGGGTTTCAAATACCAATCCGAAGCCGAATATCAGAAGCATGAGCACCGAGACATAGTCGGCAACGGTGATGATGGGAGTTCCCACTTCCATACCCATTTGGATCAAGAACTCCATCGCAAGGGGCATAATGACAAAAAAGCAGAATGCAACTCCGCTAAAAAACAGACTTACGGATGAGAAGAGAAAAGGAATTGCATACTTTTTCTCATGCTCGTATAGGGCAGGCTCCAAAAACTTCCAAAATTGGTATAGCCAGAAGGGGCAGGCTCCAACGACAGCTGCTAAAAAAGATATCTTAATATTGGCGATAAGAACATCCATGGGGCCAGTAAAATGAAGGGCATTTGACCCTTCAGGTAAGGCCGCCACGAGTGGCCCTTTAAGAAATTCGAAGATGTAGTTTGCGAAGGAAAAGGCGATCCCGAATATAATCACTACAGCAATGAGCGAACGAAAGATCCGTCCGCGAAGTTCGTCTAGGTGCTCCATGAGCCCCATGACTTTCAGATTCTTCTCGTTCCTCTCGTTCATTTCAATGAGCCTCTAACCAGTTAGTGCCATAACCAATTGCTACTTTTAGGGGAACACCGATATCCATGGCTGTTTCCATGGACTTTTTAATGATTGTTTGCAGTGCCTCAAGTTCGCTACGTGGGCACTCAAATACCAGTTCATCATGAACTTGCATCAACATCTTAGCACTGAGTTGGGAATCATCCAGCTTCTTTTGTATTTTCACCATCGCAATTTTAATGAGATCAGCGGCGGTGCCCTGCACTGGTGAATTGATGGCTATATTTTGGGCATTTGCCAAGCCAAGGCGATCGCTACTATTGATTTCGGGTAAGGGGCGTCGACGGCCAGTCAAGGTTTCAGTGTACTCATGCTCCTTGGCAAAGCTTATAGATTTATCGATGTAGCCTTTAATGTGTGGATATCTAGCAAAGTACTTCTCGATAAAGGTTTTGGCTTCTTTCGTGGAAACACCGGTCTCACGGGCTAGGCGCTGGGGGCCCATCCCATAAATGATGCCAAAATTGATGGCTTTAGCTTGGCTTCGCTGCTCGTGACTGACGTCCTCTGGATCGACACCGAAAATACTTGCCGCAGTGGCTGTGTGGATATCAGCGTCATCGACAAAGGCCTGCTTTAAGTTCTCATCCTTGGACAAGCTAGCTAGAACTCTTAGCTCGATTTGGGAGTAATCTGCGGAAACCATCACCCAGTCCTCCTCAGGAGACCGAAACGCTTCCCTAACTCGGCGACCAAGTGGGGTTCGGATGGGGATGTTCTGTAGGTTTGGTTCTGAAGAACTAAGACGCCCTGTCGCTGTGCCTGTTTGGTGAAACGAAGCGTGGAGGCGATCACTTTGAGCACTTATCATTTTCGGCAGGCTATCAATATAAGTCGATTTAAGCTTGCTGACCACGCGAAATTCCAGCAAGGCTTTTGGCAGTGGGTGAGCAGATAGCTTTTCCAATACACTTACGTCTGTGGAGTAACCTGACTTTGTTTTCTTAATGCGTTTGATGCCTAACTCTTCGTGAATGGCAAGCTTTTCAAACAAGATGGCTTGGAGTTGCTTTGGGGATTGAATGTTAAATTCTTCACCCGCAAGTTCATAAATTTGCTTCTTGAGTTCTTCGCTTCGGGTCTCCAACTCCTCCGATTGCTCCGCAAGGCTCTGGCGATCGACGTATACTCCAGCCTGCTCCATTTTTGCAATAACAGGAATCAGAGGCATTTCGATATCTGAAAAAATAGTTTCCAGTGAGCTGCCTTTGATCTTGGGAAGGAGGTGCTGATAGAGCTGAAGACAAAGGTCAGCATCCTCACAGGCGTAGCGACTTAAGTCTGCAATGGGCACGTCAACCATGGTTCCTGTTTTGCCAAGCAAGTCCGTGGTTGGAATCTTTTTGTAATTCAGGTATCGCGCACAACAAGCGTCAAGACTGTGGCTTCTCTCAGTAGCATGAAGGATGTGAGAGGCTATCATGGTATCAGCAAACGGCCCCGAAAGTGTGAGGCCCGTGTTGTGGAGCATCTGCCAATCGAACTTTATATTGTGACCAACTTTGGTCACTTTCGGATTGCTTAATACCGATTGCAGCTCTTGCTTTAAATGAGCGAGATCTGCTTTTTGATCCTGATTAAGAGGTATATAAAAAGCCTGCTCCGCTTGCCACGAAATGCTGATTCCGATGGGAGTATCAGAGCTGATATCTAAGCCCGTGGTCTCGGTATCCACACAGAAAACATCTTGTTGCTTGAGCTTGTTGAGGAATTCTTGAACTGTTTCTGGTTCATTGATGAGCTGATAGTCTACCGAATCGCGATCCTGATCTTGGACGAAAGGCAAATCTTTTTCTTGCGCAGAGCTAGCAGCTTCGCGCCGATCTTGAACACGCTTTGTCAGGGTTCTCAGCTCAAGCTCTTGGGTCAATTCGAGAAGAGCATCGCTTCGCAACGCGTTATCAGGAAGGCAGCAGAGATCGTCCAAGGTATAGGGAAGTTCAGCATCTATTTTGATTGTGACTAATTCCTGAGAAAGGAATGCGCTGTCTCGTGATGACTCTAATCCATTTTTCTGGCGCTTATTTGTGATGTCATCGAGGTTTTCATAGATGCCTTCTAAGGAATCATATTTTTGAATCAGCTTTGCAGCCCCCTTTTCACCGATGCCGGCAACCCCGGGAACATTATCGGCACTGTCGCCCATGAGAGCAAGCATATCGATGATCTGATCGGGACGAACACCGTATTTGTCGATGACTGCTGCTTCGTTATAAAGTACAAACTCTCCACCTTTTTTAGGAGCGTAGAGATAGGTGGCATCATCGACTAGCTGCATAAAGTCCTTATCCCCCGACACAATATACGACTCAAGTCCATCCTGCTTCACTTGCCTCACAAGAGAGCCGATCAAATCGTCAGCCTCAAGACCAGGCTCTTTTAGCAGCTTGCAGCCAAGTGCTTCAAAGGCTTTGAATAGGTGAGGTAACTGGATGGCTAAGTCTTCCGGCATGTCCGAGCGATTGGCTTTGTAGGCTTCGAAGCGTTCGTGACGAAATGTTTTTTCGCGGCTGTCAGTAGCGATCACCAAGTAGTCTGGTCGCTCTTTTTCGATTAGGTTCATCAAAAACATAAGACTGCCGTATACGGCCTGCGTGGGGAGCCCCGAGGAAGTGGTTAAAGGTCTCTGAAAAGCATGATAGCTTCTAAAGGCAAGTGCCATGGCGTCGACTACGAATAGGCGTCTTTTTGTCATGTTGGCTCCAGGATTCCACTGTTGGGTCACGAACAAAGTTTAAGGGAATAGGTTTACTTTATTTCAGAACCTAAGGGTAGACCAGATTCGTTGTAGCAAGATAAAGGATTGTTTCTATGGCCAAAACATACTGGTTGATGAAGACAGAGCCAGACGTATTTTCATTTGATGATCTGGTTAACTTAAAAAATAGCACCGATCACTGGGATGGGATTCGCAACTATCAGGCGCGCAATTTTATGAGGGATCAATTCAAAAAAGGTCAGCAAGTTTTTATCTATCACAGCAATACAAAAGTGCCTGGTATTGTTGGCATTGCAGAAGTGGTGCGGGAAGCCTACCCAGACCACACTGCACTTGATCCCAAGAGCAAGTATTTCGATCCCAAATCGGCGGATAAGGGCGAGTCTCGGTGGGTGATGGTTGACGTCAAAGCTACTCACCGCTTTCGAAACTTGGTGTCTCTAGCTGACATGCGGGAGATGCCTGAGTTAGATGGCATGGCCTTGCTGAAGCCGGGTCAAAGGCTATCTATCCAGCCGGTAGAAGCTCCTCATTGGAGCTTGATTAAAAAAATAGGAAAGCCAGAAAAGCTGTCCTAGGTGGATATAATACAGCCTCCATCAACTTCAGAAGCCCATCACAAGGCCAAAAGTTACCGTTTGATAGCTGGTCTTTAGTTCTGCTGGGAGGTTAAAGTCTCCGGGTGAAGAAGCGCGGGAATTTAGGCTTAAGCCACTGTCCACCGCTGATGTTTCATCATAGCGAAAGGCGCCCGGAAGCCCAAAGGCTAGCTGCTGTATGGTAAAGCCTACCTGAAGGCGAACACTTTGTGTCAGAGGTGTGCTTGCAGCCAGGCCTATCACATAGCCGCTCCCTTCAAGTCCCCTAAGCCTTGCAATTTGTGTTGTATTTGGTAAAGAACGGTTGACGTCGAGATCGCCTTGAGCTGCCAAAGCGCCAAGCGTTCCTGTAACACTAAGCTCTGGCAACCACTGGTAATCGACACGAAGGCCCAAGCCCAAACTAAGATGTTCCAGTCTGGTAAGAGATTTTTGAGCTCCATCGTTTCCGTATATTGAGATCAGATCGGACTGAATGCTAAGATAGGGAGCGAGATGAATTCGATCTTGGCTGAACACTGAGTAGTGGATAGCTCCACCCATTGAAGAGGTGCGATCTATTGAATCCAGGTTGCTGGTGCCCAAGCCGAGGCCTGACTGAAGTTCGATGCCAATAGCTCCGAACACGGGTGTCATCCAAAAGAGGGCTAAGATTGCAAAAATTCTCATGTTTCGCTCACGGTTTAGATGTTGAAGGTGGACTATAGCAATATGGCTTACTCTTTTCAAGGTTTTTTGAACTTAGGCAAGCCTCTCTGTTAGAGTGATAAACTGTTGATATCACGGTTTTTATTAAAAAATAATTTACATTCTAAATGGGAATTCTTAAGGATTTGGGCTGGAGAACCTCAATTTTGATCACTAGGGAAACTTGAATGCCCTAGGGGGCCCTGTTTCTTAAACCACAAGTCTGATTCTTGGAGAAAGATCGTTGTATTGGAAAGTGTACCACGTAGATACGGGTAAAATTGTCAAAGCAGGCTTTGAAAGTGAAGATGATGCCAAGGATTGGCTCGAGGCACGAGAGGATGATTTTGAAGACATCTATGAAATCGAAGAGATGGATCAAGATGAAGAAGATGAGTGGCTTGAAGCCCAGGAAAAAGAAGACTACGATGACGACGAGGAAGATGAGATAGAGCCGAAGGAAAGCGTTGGATTTGGCGACGACTATTACGATGGTGCCGATCTTGCTGACGATGAAGAGATGAGCACCGTTTTTGAGGATGACGACCTGTAAGTGTCCCTCTTAGCTTCCGGGTAAATAGCTACAATTGCACCCAATATTTACGTTTCCTAAAGAATTCAGCATGAATAGCCGATAAGTAGTAAGGATTTCTCTGCACTGCTTATGAGGCTGCTGATGTTTATGCGCGTGACGATTGCTATTTTTAGTTCTTCTTTACTTTTTTCCTGCGTAAGTTCTGGTACTTACGATGAGTTAATGAAGAAGCACGAACAAGCAGTAGCTGAGCTGAGCGAAACGAAGATCTTGCTTCTCAAGTCGAATAATTTGCGCCGCTTGGAATCGCAGCGCACAGACGATTTAGAGAACAAACTTGGCAATGCCGAAAGCCGCGAAACTCGCTACCAGCGGGAACTTTTAGATTTAAAACGTCAAAAAGCTGGCCTGGAAAACTCCCTCTATGCAGCTCATGAACTGATCGAGCGTGCCGAACGGGTGAATGAAGATCGCGATCGTGTTTTACGGTCCTACCTGAACCGCCTCCGCCGCCTGGTTGATGGCGGCGAGCTAGATATCTCCATTGCAGACGGTCGCCTAAAAGTCCGCATGCCAAGTGATGTGCTCTTTCCTTCTGGCTCCGCAACTCTTTCATCTGCTGGTCGCGCTAGTATCCTTCAGGTAGCTCAGGTGCTTGCTAACGGACCGAGCAATCACTTTCAGATTGAAGGCCATACCGATACTGATCCAATTGCCCGAGGCCCCTTTAAAACTAACTGGCACCTAGGCTATGGTCGAGCTATGTCGGTGCTTAATATCTTTCTCAAGGCTGGTGTTCCCGAATCGTCGATCAGCGCGGCTTCGTTTGGTGAGCATAGGCCGAGAGCTGATAATGATACTCCACAAGGGAAGCAGCAGAATCGACGAATTGAAATTGTAATGGTTCCTGATCTTTCTGTGATTGCTGAAGGGGTTGATGGGCTAAGCTATCGTGAGCGGTGATGAACTTCGGTGACCTATACGTATCGTATTTCATGAAAATTTTGCTTCAGTAAAAAGCAATGCTCTCAAGTCTTGTTTCCTTAAAAAAATTGCTACGTACTGAGCCTTGACGTTTTTGGCAACTCAGAAACCGAATCGTCTCGATATCTGAGCTGCTACATCTTAATCTTCAGATGAGACGATTTTGATTCTTTCATCGAGAGAAACGATCTCATTTGCGTCCGTTTTCTTCACTTCAAGGTCTCTGTGATGAAGTACCAGTGTTTCTCGTACAGACAAACGTAGATCGATTCGTTTGTACTCTAGAGAGTTAACTTGAATCTTCTCAATTGAGCGTCCGAACCCTCCTTGCTCATTTCCTGCATAGAGCTTGGCCGCTGCAATAAATGCAATGAAAGAAATTAGCCTTTTCATGATGAAACTCCGTTCGTTGAGTTAATTGAGTATAGTAGTTCTTCGCTCTTCTGTTTATCTAGACCGGTGGAATAGAGTTCTGCGTCCTTTGCGCCTACCTGAGCTTTCATCCATTATTATTAAGGAGAGCATAACCTTCCGTACTGCGTTACGCTCAAAAAATACTCGTCGCTGTACTGATTGTACTATCTCCTCGTATTTTTTAACCAAGCCTTGTCCGGAAGGTTATGCTCCCCTTAATACAATAGGAAGAAGTACCATTGAGGATAACTTCTCGTCCGCCAAGATTCAAAGATTCCCTTTGCAATATTCTTGAGGAACTGGTTTATAAACCGAGATCCTTCTTACTACTGTTTTTTGAGAAGCCTTTTAGAACGTGTCAATTTATTCGTAGGAATTAGAAATGAAGCTTGTCGTTAGTTTGAGTGCCGTATTGATTCTGTCAGCTTGTGGTGACGTAGGTACAAATGGAGACCCTGAGTTAAATCCCTCTGTAGGGGAATTCCAGAATAAGTGGGAGACTGAGATACAAGCCAGTTCGTCTAATGGCAATACATCACTCGTTGGATTCACTCCCAAAGGAGCTATCTCAGATCACAAGGCAGCCATAAAAGTTTCGATTCTCGATGCTAAAGACCTTAAGAGTCGACAAATTGATGTTTTGTGGAGCACTGAGGCAAATACGGATAGCGAAAGCTACCGCTCTTTGGTTGACGCTCTTGCTGACGATGTCTTTGCTAAGAAGAAGATATTAGGGGCTGGATGCCAGGAAGAAAATTGCGCCTATGTCATAGCGCTTGTTGACAAATCGGGCGACTCTCTACAGCTCCTAGATGAGACTGTTAGGGAGTTAAACGGTGGTGCTTGGCTCGGTCCTTTGAGTACGGTTGATCAGGTAAGGTTTTTCCTAATGGGCGAAGGCTATAGCCCCATAAACGTAGATGGGTCGTGGGGTATCTACGTAGCAAAAAATGGTGATGATTTCATTGCATACTATGGGAAGAGTCTGCCTGAAAGCAAACAGAGATGGACTCATAGCCGCATTTCAAGGGACGGTAAGATTGAGGCGTTGAAGATGCTTACAATCACTATCCCTGAGAAGAAATAGAACCATGCCGGGGTTGTTGCATTTTGCAAGCCCCGTCTATGATCTTTGCCGAGCCACAAAAACATTACTCCTCAACACTTCTGATTAGATACTTTCGATCATTGCACTTTGTGTGTATCTCAAGACTAGGAATATCAACCTTTTCGATTGTATGTTTGTTGTTCTTGATAGTGATGACAGGTGAATCACCGGTTAACTCATCTCGGATCAGTTGCCTTAGCATCGATTTTTCTACGAAAATGTTCGACCTGGCATTCCCACCACTGCCTTGAACACCGGCAACTAGCTGCGCTGAAGTTATTAATAGGGAAAAAATCATCACCTTACACATCATCACATCGCTCCCAATCCAACGTGTTTGAGAAAAGTCCACCAAACAAATTGTAATTGCCTTTTCTGGACTCGTCTCGCATAAAAGAGTCTATCTTTTCTTGTAGTGATCGAAACTCAGCGGCCAGTTCTTCAACTGTCTCTTTTGTAAATGTTTTCGGTGGTGGGCTATTTCGCCGTTATTGTCCGAGAGCACTTCAGCCTCAAGCATTGTAAGAACTGATGGCACGCACGGTTTTTTCAAGTGCATTAAGGCAAAATGAAAGTTCCTCGTCCGTAATTGTCAGCGCGGGAAGGAAGTACATCGTATTTCCTAATGGACGCAAAAAGAGGCCAAACTTTCGGGCTTCTTCTGGTACCCGAGCCGCGATAGGATTAAAGTAGTCCCCCAAGCCAGAGCCAGGGATTTCCCATGCAAGGATAGAGCCCATAGCTCGGGCTTGAGCAAGGCCAAGTTCTGCTTCGTGCTGTTTAATCCAGCTTTTGAATCGGCTTTCTATTTCCGCAGAGCGCTTGATTAAGTCCTCTCGTTCGTAAATATCGAGAGTCGCATTGGCTGCGGCACAGCAGATGGCGTTAGCGGTATAGGTGTGTCCGTGATAGAGTGCCTTGCGTTTGTCATCGCTATAGAACTGCTCAAAGATACGATCTGTGGTCATGGTAACGGCAAGGGGTAGGTTGCCGCCGGTGAGGCCTTTTGCTAGGCAAATGATATCAGGTTCTACCCCTGCCTTTTGATAGGCAAACCAGGCGCCGCAGCGGCCTAGGCCGGTGAAAACTTCATCGAAAATTACAGGAACCTGATGGTCTTTAGCAATGGCAACCAATGATCTCAGCCAGGTTAGATCATGCATGTTCATTCCAGAGGCACCTTGAACCATTGGTTCCAATACAACGGCAGCTAATTCATGACCACAGCTTGAAAACAAGGCCTTTAGCTTCTGGATTTCTGTCTCTCGGGCAGCGGCTCCCTCAGGGCAAATAGCGGAGGGATGGGCTGTTACGGGTTTGATTTTGAGGCTTTCAAATTGAAAGGGAGAAAACGGGCCGTGGAAACCTTCAGTGCCACCAACTGACATTGCACCGAAGGTATCACCGTGGTAAGCCCCCTCTAGGGAAAGGAACTTGGTTCGTCCTTTGTCGCCGCGATTGAATGCCATTTGAGCTGCTATTTTTAGCCCAACCTCTACAGCACACGAGCCGTTATCCGTAAAAAATACCCTAGGAAACTGATGCTCAGTGAGCTGCGATAGCCTTTGCGATAGCTTGACAGCACCCTCATGTGTCGCGCCAGCAAAGATAATGTGATCGATGGTTTGTTGTTGTTTAAAAATGGCTTCTGCAATTTCGGGACGGCCATGGCCTATGGTATTCGACCACCAAGATGAAGTGCCATCGATAAGCTTTTCTCCCGTGCTGACATGCAGCCAGGGACCCTCGGCTCGCTTGATTTCCAGCGGTGTGGCAGCACCCTTGTGCTGAGTATAGGGATGCCAGCAGTGTTTCTGGTCTAGTGCGAGAAGAGAGCTGGGTGAGCTTACTGCGCTTGCTGTTAGGTCGCACCAAAGCCTTTGGCATGCTTCGGTATAGCTGCTGCTGTGGGTATCTTCAATGGAATCTAGGTGTAGGAAACGGTGTTCTGGAAACATGCGGCTAAGGCTTCGCTCATTGGCCTCGTGTTTTTTACCGCTAAGGATCACAGCAGCAACAGGAACGTTATGAAGATCGAGAGTTCTTAGAGTGAGTGCCGTGTGGTTTAAGGTTCCTAGGCCAGTTCTCGCGACGACAATGCAGGGTATCCCCGCCTTCTTAAGAAACGATAGCCAGGTCTCGTTATCCTCATTTAAGGGGACCAGAAGCCCGCCCGCCCCTTCAATGAGAGTGTTTTCTTGAATCTGCTGTAGCTCCTCAAGCAGTTGCTCCAGGCGGGGTGCTGGCCTTAGCTCTAAACTTGCCGCTTGGTCTGGAGAAGCAGGTTCCTTGTATACGAATGATGTAGGGCGAGCTTTGAGGTCGGGAATTTGCTTTTTGATGCTCGCGAGGTCGCTGTCGGGGTGCCCTGTTTGTACTGGCTTCCAGTAGGACAAATCAAACTCTTGCCTAAGAGCACCAATGAGCAAGGATTGCGATACAAAAGTCTTGCCTACATCAGTATCTGTGCCTGTAACGAACAATTTATAGCTCATGGTAAAGCCTTTCTAAACTATAGATCAGTTGATCAATTTCACTCTGAGACAGCCCTGCATGGAGCGATAACCTCAATCTAGATGTACCAGCAGGAACGGTGGGTGGTCTCACAGCCTTGCAGAAGATGCCTTGCTCTTTGAGCTTAGATTCGAATGCCAGAGCTTGGCTTTCATCTCCAATGACCAAGGGGAGAATGTGAGAGCCACTGGTAGAGACCTTATAACCAATTTTGTGGAGCCGAGTTCTGACATCAGTTGTGATGTGTTTGAGCCAAGCTCTTTCAGCGGCCATGGTAGCAACCATATCGAGCGTCTGTAAGAGTCCAGCAGCCAGCCACGGCGATGGTGCTGTGGTGTAGATGAATCCTCGGGCTGTATTGATTAAGTATTCGATGAGCCATTCAGGGCCTGATACGAAAGCTCCCGAGGCGCCCAGCCCCTTGCCACATGGGTTTATGCTGATCACTTCGTTTGGGTCAACGTCAGCGTCTCCCAGGCAACCTTCTCCCTGAGGGCCATAAACCCCAAGCCCGTGAGCCTCGTCGACAATCAGGATGCCTTGGTATCGATCGCAGAGTTGCTTGAGTTTTTCTAAGGGAGCAAAATCCCCATCCATACTGAAAACCGATTCCGTCATCACCAAATTCAACTTGGCTTGAGATTTGGCAAGACCAACCTCCAAAGCGTCCATATCGTTATGGGGAAATAGAGTCTTTCGCTCTGGGCTGACCCGGGCGAGCCTTATGCCATCCATGATGCTAGCGTGGTTCAGTTCGTCGCAAAAAACCGCGACTGCTGGATTGATAAGTGCCCGACAGATCGCCTCATTTGCCGTATAGCCCGACGGGAAATACAAGCTTGCAGCAACCCCTTTCAGTTTTGAAAAGTCTGCTTCAAGTGCATTGAAAACGGGGTGATTGCCACCAAGCAAGCGACTCCCACCGCTTCCCATAGGAAGCGACGCTATTGCCTCTCTGGTCTTTGCCTGCAAATCGTTCCGTTGCCTTAGGCCTAGATAATCATTATGTGTGAGGTCAATACTGTTTTGAGGTGGAGTCTTCGGCAGTTCGCGACGACGCCCTTGGCGATCAATCCGTGCCATCTGCTTAGCAACGATCTGCTGGAGCGCAGCCCAACCGGGCTGTCGCGAGCGGGTTTTAGTGGAGGGCAACTCCGTTGTCACAGTCATAGTTTGATTCCTCTTCAGCGACAGCTGTCGGCTTTGGTCGCATGCCCAAGCGCTGGAGAAGACTTTGATCGCGATCATCGCCTGGGTTTGGAGTTGTCAGTAATTTATCACCAGAGAAAATCGAGCTCGCTCCAGCGACAAAGCATAGTGCCTGAGCTTCGTCGCTCATCTGAGTGCGGCCAGCGGAGAGGCGGACCCGGCTCTCAGGCATGATGATGCATGCGGTGGCGATGGTTCGAACCATCTCAAAGGTATCGATATCGCCCTCTTCTGCAAGTGGTGTGCCCTCGACTTTTACAAGGAGGTTCACTGGCACCGATTCTGGATGAGGGTTTAGCGACGAAAGCTGATGAAGAAGACCGATCCGATCATCGACAGTTTCTCCCATTCCGACGATTCCTCCGCAGCAAACTGTCATTCCTGCCTTGCGGACATTGTCAAGGGTGTTGAGACGATCCTGGTAGGTGCGGGTTGATATGATATCACCGTAAAACTCAGGAGAGGTATCCAGGTTGTGGTTGTATGCATACACCCCAGCCTCGGCGAGTTGATCAGCCTGCTCTTCGTCGAGCATTCCTAGGGTTGTACAAACTTCGAGACCCATGGAGCGAACTTCTTTTACAGCTTCTAAAACCCTTTCAAATTGGGGGCCTTTCTTAGGTGGGCTGCGCCAAGCAGCGCCCATACAGAAGCGGCTGGAGCCGCTGTCTTTCGCTCGTTGAGCTGCCCCTCGAATTTGCTCCACATCAAGCAGCCCATGAGCATCGACACCGGTTTGGTAGTGGGCGCTCTGGGGACAATAGGCACAGTTTTCCTTGCATCCCCCTGTCTTAATCGAGAGAAGAGTGCTAATCTGCACCTCGTCTGGCCTGAAGTGCTTCTGGTGCACTGTTTGCGCGAGGTGGATGAGCTGAGGAAATGGCAGCTGGTATATGGCACGGATCTCCTCACGGCTAAAGTCATAGCGGGGAAGTCCTTTGGATAGTTCTTGAGTATCAAGCATAATGGCTCCTCTTGATCGATTTGGTATTATGCTAAACTTAGGCCCATTTCATAGTACAAATTGTATGACTTGGCGAGCCTAAATGGGGAGTCAGCAAGACTGGAATTTTCGCGGTCAATATGATGTGTTCGAAAATGTACTATAATAGAGATAAACCGAAAGTTGACGGAGAGCAATTAATGCAATGGTTTCATAATCCTACTAAAATTATGCTGCGAGTTTTGATGGTGTTCAGCCTGGTTTTTTCTGGTGCAACTCACACCTTGGCCCAGGCCGATGACAAAACTATGACAAGCGAAGCCCAAGAGACCACTCCCGTGGTGGAGGCAAGCGAGGCCATAGATCTAGGGGGAACCTCGATTTTCGAGCAGGCTTGGCGCGGTGGAATTGTCGTTTTCTCGGTCCTGATGATTCTGATCGTATTCTCAATGTTCAGCTGGGCTATTTTCTTAACTAAGTGGATATCTCTGAGGCGGATTCAGAGTACCAGCGAGGCCTTCATCAAAAGTTTTTGGGATAGCCGCTCTTTGAACGAACTCAATAGCCGTTTAACTGACTACCCCAACAGCCCTGCGAAGGAAGTCTTCAAAACAGGGTATGCGGAACTTGTGCGAGGGAGCCAGCTTCGGGAGCAAACCTCCTCTTTACAATTAGCGGTGCATGCTGCGGTGGAAAATATGGGGCGGTCTTTGACCAAGGCCAAGCGTATGGAGCGAAAGAAGTTAGAAGCCTACTTACCCTTCCTCGCGATCATCGCTTCCTCCAGCCCATTTATCGGGCTATTTGGAACGGTCTGGGGAATCATGGGTGCCTTTGAAGGCATAGCTAAATCTGGTAATGCCAGCCTCGCCGCGGTGGCGCCAGGAATTTCGGAGGCCTTGATTGCGACGGCGTTCGGATTGGCTGCTGCGATTCCTGCGGTGATTGGTTACAACACAGCCAATGCCAAAATCCGTAGCGTCTCATCGAGCCTTGATGGCTTTTCGATGGACTTCTTGAATATAGTCGAACGCTACTTGGTGGCAGAGAAGAAGACGAACGCTTCTCCCAATCTCTAAGGAGGCCACATGGATTTTAAAATGGATAGCGGTGGTGATGAAGTTGATGAGGCCATGGCAGATATCAACATCGTGCCCCTCGTGGATGTGATGCTTGTGCTATTGATTATTTTTATGGTAACGGCACCTTTGTCTATTGGTGGAATCAAGGTCAGTCTACCCACTAGTAAGGCCCGCAGTTCGTCGATTTCCGAGGATCGTGTGGTGCTGTCCATCAATCAGAAAGGGCAGTATTACATCGAAAAGATGGAAGTCACAGCCGATGCATTATCATCTCGCTTGGCTGCCATATACGAGCACCGGCAGAAGAAGGAACTCTATATTCGTGCCGATAAGAGGGTCGTTTATGGCAAAGTCGTCGATGCGATGAGCTCTGCAAAAGTTGCAGGCGTTGGAAAGATCAGTATGTTAACGGAACCACCCAAGGGGCGCTAGTTGCTTATGTCCACACAGGATATGATTCGGCCTAGCAAGATCCTGGGCAACCAAGATCAGATGCTCAAGTTATTTTTAGGCTTATCGGTGGCCGCACATGTTTTGGTGTTTCTTTTGGGGCATTTTAATGTTTTGTCGCCAGAGCGACCAATCCCAGAATGGGCCATTGAAACAGAGCTTGTGGCAGACTTTGATCTTGGAGCATCCAATAAAACAGTTCTCCCAAATGCGAAAAAGTCAGAGAAGGTTGCTGTTCCATCCAACTTGCTCCCTCAGATTACGAAAAACTTCACGGTTAAAGAAAAAACCAAGCGTGAGGAGGGGCTTGCCGAGGGCCCAGTCGATGAGACGGTTGATCTTGGTAAAAATGCCAGTGAGGACACGGATAAAAATAGTCCAGAGCTAGAAGAACCTGATCGGCAGGCGGCAACCCGACTTCGCAAAGCGGAGGCGCTGAAACGGATTGCCATGGAGCGTCTTAGGCAGCAGCAGAAAGAAAAATCGAAAGAGTTTAAAGCTCACGAGGCGGATCTGATGCCTAAACTGAAGCAAAATCTGAGTAACGATGTGGGGCTCAATAGCACTATGGGTACTGGTCTTCTAGAAGGAGCGGAAGCCCAACGATATCTTGGCTATCTAACCAGGGCGGTGCGTAGAAACTGGGCCTTGCCAAAAACCTATGAACTTAGTAGCTCAAATGTAAAGGCGGCGCTCCACATTGTGATCAACGCTCGCGGCGAGTTGGTGACTGCTAAAGTAGCCGAAAGCTCGGGCGATGATGTATTTGACCAATACTGCACGGAGGCGATTCAGAAATCAGCCCCGTTCAAGGCTCCGCCCCAAAAGTTAGCGGGAAATACCTTTCAGTTCAATTGCAATCCTTGAGGTAGGGCTATGATGCTCAGACTAATGTTTTCGATGCTAATCATGATCGCAGGCTCCGTGGCTCACGGCTCACAACCATTGATTGTCAATATCGACAATCCCTCGTTTCGCAAGGTGCTTGTAGCAACACCTGCCATCACCAACAATCAGGCTACTGGTGCACTGGCAGAAACCTTTCAATCAAAGACTCATACCAAGCTTGCGGAGCTACTTACCTTCTCTGGGTTCTTCAATGTGGTGGCGTCTCAAGCCTACGAAGATTACATGGGTAAGATGATTGGTGAACGCCAATCGAAAGACGGAAAGGCTTGGCTCACCGACATGATCAAGTTATCTGGTCCTGAAACAGTGCAGTGGCGAACCCTAGGGGTCGAGTCTTTGACCTTGGGCTCCATGGAGTCTAAAGAAGGAAAGCTAACCGTTACTTTGAAAACTTTCGATGTCACACGGAACAAGCAGCTTGTTGCTAAAGAGTTTACCGACGTGAAAGACTTCACAACAACTGTTAGACGCTACGCAGACTTCGTTTTGGAGGCTTACACAGGCAAGCCAGGCATCTTCTCCAGCAAGCTTACCTTTGTGGGGCGCCGCGAAAAAGGTAGTGCTAAGCAGATCTTTATCTCTGACTATGACGGCAGTAACCTTAAACAGATTACAACTGGGGAAGAACCACACCTGTCTCCTGCTTGGAGCCCGGATGGTCGCTATATTGCCTACACTTCATTTGAAGGTGGAAATCCTCATATCTACATTTACGATACTCAGGATGGCAGCAAGCGGCGCTTGACTCAAACCCGTGGCCTTAACAGCGGCGCTAATTGGTCGCCAGATGGCACATACATTGCCTACACCGCTTCCAATGGTGGAGATACAGATATTTATGTCTTGCCCAGCAAGGGTGGCAAACGCAAGCTGCTTATCAAAGGCTCTGGGCTAGATGTCGATCCAAAGTACTCCCCTGATGGCAAGTACATTGCCTTTGTTTCGGGTCGCTATGGTAATCCTCATATTTTCGTGGGAACTCTTGCTAATGGCAGTGAATCGCGAGTGGTTCGCGATAAGAGACTAACCTATGCTGGCTGGTATAATTCAACCCCCGCATGGTCTCCAGAATCTGATAAAATCATCTTTGGTGGCTACGATAAGGATATCGACCGATATGATATCTTCATCATGAATCCCGACGGTTCCCAGCTGGAGCGTCTAACACTGAAGACCGGTGATAATGAGAGTCCTAGTTGGTCGCCCAATGGTCAGATGATTGCCTTTCAGAGCAATCGTATTGGGCAAAGCAATTCTAAGGGAGAGCCGGGGTTGTTTATTATGAATCGTGATGGCAGCGGGCAGAAGCGCTTGGAGATTCCTCTTTTTGAAGTCCAAACGCCTCATTGGTCAGGCCCAAGGCAGGATTTAGTCCAGTGATGCTAGGTTTTTTCTAGTAGCGCAGCACCCCAAGTCAAGCCGCTACCAACGACAGTTACGATAATACGATCACCGGTTTTAAAGCGATTCCAGTTCATGGATAGTACAGCCGGTGCTCCTGCTGCACCTTGGTTTCCATACTCATCGACATTAAAAATGTGCTTATCTGGATCGAAGCCAAGCCTTTCCGTTGCGGACGTAATCATGCGTAAGTTTGCCTGATGTCCAGCGAAGTAATGGATATCATCAGGCCCTAGCTGATTGCGATCCATGATTGCTCGTGTCGCTTCGATTGTGCGGGTGATAGCAAACTTTTGAACAGCGCGGCCGTTCTGGGAGAAATAGCCATCATCAGGAATTTGCACAAGTTCATAGCCTTCAGGGTCGCTAGCGATGAAGGTGTCTACGACCTTGAGGCTGCCAGGTTTCGGTTCATGGGATAGATACGAGCACGCAGAGCCATCGCCAAAAAGAACACAAGAATTTTTATCCCGAAAGTCGATTCTCAGAGAGTATCGCTCGGGGTTAAAAATTGCGATTTTTTGATTCAACCCACTGTGAACAAGGCCTCGGGCCAGGTGCATATTAACGACAAATGAGCTGCACGCTGAGTTTGCATCGAAACTTGCTGACGGAAAGCCCAAACGTTGGGAGATAGTGCAGGCGTTGGCAGGGATAGCATAGTCAGGAACCGAAGTTCCACAGATTACTAGATCAGGGTCTGCAAAGCTGTGCTTGGTATTTTCCTGAAGGTTTTTCCAAGCGAGTTCGGCAATATCAGCGATGGACTGAACGCGCCCTTGCGCACGAAGCTCCGTTAAGGTGGTTCGCTGCTCTTTCATCGCAATGAGATCTGAAACCGTAAGAACACTTCTGCGGGATCGGATTCCTGTTCGGTCTTCCACCCACTGAGCATCTGAACCGATATCGAGTTCATCAAAGAAATCATTGTTTAAAACAGTATTGGGATGGTAGTGACCCATCCCATGAATAAAGGCCTGAGGACGACTCATAAGGTTAACTCCTCAGTTTGTGAACATGCCACCGTTAACGTGAATGGTACTGCCAGTGACATAAGACGAGGCATCAGAGGCTAAGAAATGAACAGTCTTTGCCACTTCATTCCCTGTCCCTAGGCGCTTGAGAGGCACTTTCTTAAGGATGGCTTCTTTGACTTCTTCAGGTAAGGCATTGGTCATATCGGTTTCAATGAAACCTGGAGCAACACAGTTTGCACGGATTCCAAAGCCTGCTAAATCGCTCGCAATGCTTTTGGTGAAGGAGGTGATTGCTCCCTTAGTTGCTGCGTACATGCTCTGTCCTCCATTGCCAGTGTGGCCAACTACGGAGGTGAGATTGATAATCGAACCCTTTTTCTGCTTGATCATCACTTTAGATACGAGCTTAGAGAGGTTGAACACAGACTTGACGTTAACGTCCAATAGACGTTCAAAATCAGCAGGCTTAGCAAAGGTCAGAACCTGATCGATGCTCATTCCTGCGTTGTTGACTAGTACATCAATCCGACCAAATTCTTCTTTTACAGATTTAATGAGAGCTTTGCACTGCTCTTCCTCTGCAACATCGGCCTGAAATATCTTTGACCCTGGAATAGATTCAGCTACTTGTCGAGCCAAGTCTTCGTTACCTCGGTAGTGGATCGCCACTTTGTAGCCCTGGCGGCCCAGTTCCTCGGCACAAGCCCGACCAATTCCTCGTGATGCCCCTGTGACTAAAGCCACTAGATCTGTCATACCTCACCTCCCTTTAGTCAATCCCACCAGGGCAATACTCCCTGGCAATACTTCGAAAAGCCCAATTCTTTTGGACGTATAAAGCACCAAGCTGAGAATTGGTCTATCGATGGGATATCACGATTTTCTGGGGGGGAGCAAGCTGAAGGCCTATCCTCCAGCGTTCTTTTACATGGGCTTTACATGGTATCACTGGCGTCTAAGCGCCGGTCTGGTAGCTGGCAAGCTCGGTGCTCCCAGCAATAATTTTTTGAACGCGAATCATATTCTCGACAATCTTTGCAGTGTCTTCCCAGATCCCAGCGAGGTCGTTGCTGGCATCTGGGTGGAATCCTTCATGGGCGGCGCGGTTCCGAAAGTCCTGGAAAACATGGAGGGACTTACAAAAATCGAAAAGCTCCTCGTCGGTCATGCTAGGCAAGGGAAAGAGGTTGTTCAAACCGTATCGGCATTCTTTTCTAGAAAAGCAGATGAAGAATAGGGCGAAGGCTTTCAATCCATCTAAGGTGAAGCGACGCCCTGGTCTGAATTGGCATATGGCACGAAGCATCTTTCTGAGCTTGAAACGACTAAAGAATGGAATCGTGTTAATGATCGGCAAGCTCTCGATGTAATGTTCAAACTCATCCATGGCTCTAGGGATAGGGCGCGCGTAGCCTATAACATCCAATTTTCTTTGCAGTATCCCCTGACGGATAAGGTTGCCTGTAGAGTCCTCGAATTTTTCACGGAAACTCAGCTCAAGCGCTTTGTACTGCATATCGATGGCCGGACTCAGATCGATGGTTTTCAAGTTACCCGAAGTCTCCACTTGTAGATGGAAGAACTGGGCGGTTCGCAGGGCTCGTTTAGCTTCTCCAGAAAGAAGGCCATAGTCCTTAAGCTTAGTTTGCAGATGATGATCAAGTTTCTCTGTAGTTGGCAAGTCAGCTGAACTTGTGCTGCTTTCGTCGGTTTTTGGTTCCTCAGGCTCCTCAATAAGTAGGAGTGAGGAGATTGCTTCCCGTAGCTCCCACACTGGGTTGTCACCGGTTCCGTCGTATTTCAGATCGTTGATAGCACTTCGTAGCTCTGATTGTAGCAACGCTAGGTCAGCCTCCTGCAGAACTTGTGTGATCTCCATCTGAAGGTGAAAGCTAACATTGGGCCTGGTGAGAAAGGCGACCAACTCTTGAATCGAGCGATTGGTATTGATTCCAGAAAGGGCATGAATAATCGCCCGAAGTACATCCTCTTCCTGACTGCGAATGTAATCGAGAAGCTTAAGAGCCGCATTGTCGATGCCTTTGAAACGGCTTAAAGTGTCGATGAAGCAGATTTGATACAAGGACGGTGACTGTCGGGCTAGCTGGGATAAATGATCAAGTTTATCAACTTTCGGGTCCTGCCAAGCTGCAATCAGTTCTGCCCAGTATTCATTTTCCTTGGGGATTTTCTTTGGCTTAAGGTTTCGGTAAGCAAGATTAAAGAATGCTTGGCGGGGCACAGCATCGCGATCATCTTCCGTTTTTTCTGTATAAGCGTCGTATACCTCTGTAAACAGCACATTGTGAGCATTTTTAAGCGTCTGTGCTTGCTCATCTAAGATACGGTCAAAGGTACTGGTGCCTTTTGAAGATGTGTTAAGGCCTGTTGAAAATCGCTGGGGCAGACTTCCAATGAAATCTGCAGGGTTCTCCGCTTTGGTCACAAACTCCCGAATACAATCAAGCAGCTCGTCCCTTTGGCTGACGTGAATGAGGTTGCCAATAATTCGAATGGCTGCAAGAAATTGGTCGCTGGTCTTGCAGGCTTTTAATGACTTTAGGAGATTATCGCTCGGGATCCCGGAAAATATCTCCCAAGACTGCTCACCCAAGGTTTTTAGGCGACCACCAGCAAGTTCAGCAAAGATCCAACATAGGGCGTCGACCTCAATCTGGTGACGCTCCCAGATCATAGGCCAGTACTTCAAAAGCTGAGCTTCACTGGCTTTAGTAGACTTTTTTTGGCTGATCTCATGAAGGCAGTTCAAGCGCTTACCACTTTCAATTTCATCACAAACGGAGCCATGAAATTGAGTCCAAATTCCTGAAATACTATGCTCGTGTTGTAGCTTTTTGGTCGCATTGAAGTCATAGCGGTAAAGATAAGCAAGATAGTAAGGGATAGTTCGCTCTGGGGGAGCGTTCACACCATAGACTTTTTTCAATGAATTCAAGGCAATCTTTTTAAATCGCTCCGACTCAACGTTCCATTGTAAAGACCGATAAAACATGAGTGAAAGAAAGGCGGGAGACATCTCTTCAAGCCCCTCCCAACCGATAAAGTTCTCCACCACCTTAGCCCCTGCGCCGTACCAAGCTAGGTCTAAGAGGGTGTAGCTCACCCGTTGGGAAAGATGGGGGTCGTGACTGAGAGGAATCGAACGGTGCCAGAGAATACCGTCGGAGCGGATGGCCCATTCCCACAGGCCGCAGCTCGCAATATTTTGGTTCCAGTTGCTGACGTTGCGAGTGAGAAAATCTTCAAATGCAAGGTTATTCTTGCTGGACGTGCTGCGAATGATAGCTGTCTTCTCGGCGTCACCTAGTCTGAGGCACATGAGATCGTTAGCTAGCGATATGGGTAACCATAGGTCCTCTTCCCGCATCATCTCTAATTTTTTGATTCTGGCGCGGCTACTAGGTTGATTTATGTACTCTTGTAACATTTTATTTGTCATTTCGAGTTCCATTGGGAAGAAGAGGGTCGATCATACACGATATAGTTTATCATATCTGGAAAGGACTCATGCAGATCTTAGGCTTTCATACTGTGATTCTTTTGTTAGCAGGTGTTGTAAGCTATTCAACTGCCAGGGCTAAACCCTTATCCTTTACAAAGATTCAACACTCTCAGGTCACTGTGACCAAAGACGTTGTCGGTCTTTGGCGGTCAAAAGGTGAAATCCTTGCGACTCCTTATTTCGACAACTTTATGATCAAGTCTCAGTATAATCCAAACCCTGGGCCGCAAGGGTACGCCTTTGGTAATCGAGACAGTGACACCGCTGGTGCTGAACGAATACTCTTTCCAAAGTCTGTCGTTCGCGGCTACTGGCATTGGTTGGCACCGTTTCGTGATCGCTTTATCATGATTGAAGCACGAAAGAAGAGGGTCGCCATGGTCTCAGTGAAGGATGGCCGGGTTACTGAGTATTCTGATATCATTCTCGACCTCTTTAAACCAGCCTCTGATAGCCGTGGTGAACCTACTGGTCAGGAGACAGCAGCAGCCAGAAAAGAATTCTTAAAAAGGCTGGTCGATTGGGGAGGTGACGAGCCTATGATCTCCGGTTTGGCTCCCCTACCTGCGTCTTGGCATCGAAGGCAAGGGTACGATTCATATCTTATAGCGACTAGACTACCAGGTTTCTCTCTTCTGAAAATGGACTGTAATCGCAAGGATGGCTTGGTTTGCATGATCACGCGGAATTGCTTTGTGGAAGGTCTTAAAACTGAATTGAAAAAACAACTATCTGGGCTAGCGATTAGTCAACATCGCAAGCTCTTGCTCATGGCTGATCGAAAAAATCATCGCATTCTAGGGTTTCGATGGGATAACTGCCATCATATCCCTTTGCAGGGAGAGATGAAAGTTCCGCAAAAACTTCAACTTGTAAGAGGGATTCATATCGATGAATCGGATCATCTCTGGCTTTCAACACAAGGGCCTGACAACTATCGCAACGCCTCTGTCTACAAGTGGAAAGCCGAAGATTGGAGCATCAAAAATTAGTACCCACATTGATTTGTAATTGTCCGCCACGAATCGACTTGTAGGAACTGTTACCACGCTTTACCTGGCACTCGCCCTCCATTGGACATCGATCAACAGGAAAGCCGTAGGATACATTAATGGAACCCAAAGGGGTCAAGTAGTTCGCAGCCAGGCCGTAGGAGATGTAGTTGCGCTTCCAAATCAAACTAGGGTCTTTTAGCAAGTTGTAGAATTCGTAGCGATTGTTGTCATATAGGTTTGGCTCGACCAAACTGGTGTCACCGCTCAACTCATTTTTAAATAAGGCTTCTTCTTTTTTGGTGAGAAAGGTATTGGAGCTGTCGACAAATGCAGTCATACCAAAGGAGTTTGAAAGCTGGAGTCGCAGTTCAAGAGCCATAGCAAATGCCTGGGTACCCCCGGCACGAAGCTGTTCCGTGGTTACATCGTCACCATCGATCGTCGTGTACTCCACCACTGGCCCTAGGTCGCCAAGCTTGAATCCGCGATTGCTTTCAGCGCCTCCAGACTTGATACGTTCTGATGTTGGCAAAATATCAAAGCTAGTTTCAGATCGAATGACATTAGTGAAAGACTCAAAGCTCACTCGACTTGCAAAGACCAAGCTTTTCGCTAATTGAAGATACTTGCTGGTGCTTAGGGCCCAATGAAAATACTTGGTGTCGCCACCCAAAATAAAGTCAGCCCAGCTTGTTTCAGCATTAATCACCCCTCCTCGGGTGGGCCAGCCAAGATCGTTGCGGGTGTCCCAGATAGTTCTTACCCCAGCTTCACGAATTTGAATCTCATCGGTTTTAAAAGCGACACTGACGGATTCCTCAGCCTTCTCCTGGGTCGTTTTATAAAGGGTAAAAAGCTCTGAGCGAAGCTTGTCTGAACTAATCCAATATTTATGGGCCAAGGTTGCTTGGATAGATTTCGTTAATTCCCACTGCTGATCAGTAGCTTCAGCACCTTGGCTAAACGTTAAGATTCCATTTACGGGAAGGTCTAGTAGGTAAGGCTCAATATACCCCAAACCAAGATTATAGCCGAGTAGATTGCGGTTGCCTATTGAACTCTGGCTTATCTCTTGGCTATAAGATCCGTTAAAAAAGACTTGGCGTGCAGTGCCTTCAATGTTGTTGTAAGAGGAGTCCATGGAGAATCTTCCGCCATCTTCGTAGCTCCATCCAGGACCAAAGCTTACCTGCCCTGGTTTAGCCTCGCGCACCGTTACGGTGTAAGGAATAATCAGTCGCTCTTCTGAAAAATCAGATGAGTCCGTGGCTGAAATGCTAATAGAGCTAAAAAGGCCTAAATCAATTAGAGCTTGTCGTGAATCATCAATGTCTTGAGGAGAATACCAATCGCCCTCTTGGAACAATAGTTCTCGGGTTACGACATAATCCTTTGTCTTGATAAGGCCTTTGATGGTAATCTCACCAATTTTGACCCGAGGCCCTTCTTCAATACTTAGCGACACTTTAGTTTGTATGTCCCTGAAGCGTCGATTTTGAATTAAGTCGATCTTGATCTTGGCATACAGGTATCCTACGTCGCGATATAGTTTTTGTAAGTCCTGTTGTAGCGTTACAATCGATCGCCAAGTTAAAGGCTGTTGAGGCTTTACATCAAAATATTCCTTTATTTTCTCTTCCGTAAAAGCGCGATTGCCGCGAATACTTAAGCTTTCGAAAACCCGACGCTTGCCTTCGGTGATAACGAAAGATAACTTAGCATCAGCCGTGCTTGGATTCTTTTTGATCTTCGGATAGTAGACCTTTACATTCCAAAAACCTCTCTCTGAATAGGTGTTGCTAAGGGAGTCGATCGCCTGGCGAATATTCGGTTCAGTCAGCAGCGGGGGGTTGCCAAAGCTTGGGAACAGTCCCATGGCTTCAAGAGCCTCATTTTTTTGCAATGCTGTCAGCCCTTCGATTTGCACCTCGGTGATTTTGTATTCTGGTCCCGGCTCCACATTGAAGGTGTAAAGTACCTCATCCGCTTTTGGTCGACTGGTTTCTGGTTCTTTGACTTTAACATCTTGATATCCAGAGTCTTGGAACTTGCGGTAGATCTCAGTGCGCATGGTGTTGGGATCTGTGATCGTTTCGTCTAAAGTATGCAAGTTATCACCGAGGATCAACCGTATAAGTGGTGGATTGGCGAGAGGGCTGCGAACCTTGCCCTTAATCTTTTTGCCAATCGTACCGGCTATATAGATTAAAGCAGAATTGCTCGGCGGATCAAATCTGATCTCAGGGGGTAGAATTTTGTATTGATTGTAGCCTTCTAAGGTGAGTGATTCTTTAAAATCACGAATTGCGCCATCTATTTTACTGCTATCGCATATATCACCAATCTCAAGTGGAAAGTCGACACCTCCTGGAATTTTAAAGCCAAGTTGAATATCACGAATGAGGCAAGGAAAATCTTCGTCGACACTGACGATCAGCTTGGTTTCTTGGTCATTCGCTGGAAACGAAGTGATGTTCACCTTGGCCTTTAAAAAGCCAAGGCCATGGAGGTAAGCGAGAATATCCCGCTCAATACGCTTTCGAACCTCGACGGAGTCCACCTGATTCTTGTAGACATGCATCAGCGACTGAATTTTTTTCTTAAATTCTCTTGTCGTCGTATGAATCGATAAGCGATGGATCTCATAAGCGCGTTTGACACGAATCGTTATTTGAGAGCCGCTTTGATAAGCCTCGACGAGTTCAAAGGAACCTTGGCGACTGATTTCGTTCATGAGGTTGTTGAGGTCGATATTATTCTCGATCTTTGGCCATAAGTGCTGCAGTTCCTGGAGTTTATCGCTAGGTAGATCTCCTTGCGGCTCGATACGCCACGAACTTGCAGCACCCGCAAGAGGTACTATAAAGTTGAAAAAAATAGCCAGGCCCAGGAGAAAACGCATAATCACTCAAAGTTAAACTTAAATTTTAAATCCACCGCAGTATCTGCTGGAAGATTACTAGTGGTACTGCCGGTATCTTCGTTGCGAGAATCCACACTTCCCGATACCGTAATTCGTTGATGCAAAGCATATTGAAACGAAGCCTTCATATTCTCAGCATAATCAAGCTGTAGGATCAAACTCAATTCATCCGTGATCCGAATAGGAAGGTTTAACCGAGCAACGGGCTGGGGCTGATCGATATCAGGGAGATAGGTGTCGATGTAGATCTGGCGGATATACTGTTGGCCGGTTAAGTCAAAGATCTTTTCAAGAGGTCCTTCGGCATAGCCAACAAACAAGGAAAGCGCTTCGTTCTCTAGGAAGTTCGATGGCGTATTGCTGTCTGTTGAGGGTAACCGACCAGTGGTCATAAGCAAAATGATGTCGATCTTGCTAAATGCTGTACCATCGGGTTTAGTGGGGGGATCGACGGTGAGGGAAACTTTCGGTTCAGATACCTTACCACTTACGACAACCTGAACAATGTAATTGGTACCTTCAGCCAGAATTTCTGCCTCCCCGATAATGTCTAGCCGCGGATCGGGTGGATATGTGGGGACTTCAAAGGAAACGATACCCCGCCGAATGGAAAAATCGCGACGATACTTGAACGCCCCTTTTGTGGTTTCAATTTGACCTAGGATAATCGGTTTCAATTCATTGCCGCGAACAGTGAGGTCTGTAGAAAGCCTAACATCCATATTTTTATTTTTAATGGCAATCTTATCGGAGCTATTGATCGCGAGATCGAAGTCGAACAAGGGTTCATCTTGGGCGCTAGGTGCTGTGAAGCGGCTTTGCTGGATACTGGAGACGATTTGCTTTCTAAGATCAAAATCAGTTTGGGAAGAGGCCTCTTCGATGGTGACATTGCCTGTGACGCGAAAAGGTTTCTCTTTGCCAGTCATCGTAAGGTCGCCGCTGAGAGTCGCATCTGCTGATTTAAACACTGGAATATAGAAGCGATGAAGCTCAGCGTTGCTGAAATTGATAAACATTTGGGAGTCTTCGGGCCGATCAGATGCAAGGTCCCATCGCCCCTTTACCTTAATAGAGCCGCGATTTCCCTTACTTCCCTCGATTTGCTTGATGATGATGGCATCGCTAGTGAGGGTCGCATCTATAGTGATGTTGGTAAATGAAGGAGCGAAGTCGATCATCCCTATGCTAATCGGTTTCCAAACTTTTCGTTTAAATGGATCGAGCTTTTGATCGCGAAAATTGATATTGATGTCAGGTTGATCTAATGAACCGCGAATATAGCCTTCGAAAAGCACGCGACCTTCAGCAGTTTCAATGAATGGTGCTAGCTTGCGAATGATGCCGAGGTCTATGGAGCCTTGAGTGGTGATATTGAGCTTTTCTGGAGGGTTGTTGTTATTAAGTCCTAGCTCGATGTTAAATTCACTACCAGCAAGAGATAGAGTCTTCTTGTTACGGAACTGCCAGTGCTTCTCCCTAAGTTCGAGTTCTATAGGCTGCTCAGATTTTAATTCAATCTTCTGTAGCTCATTGTTGGCCTTCTGAACGAACTGAGACTCAATTTTATTAATGTTTAGGCTGCCAGTGGAATTCCACCAATTTTCTAGTTCGCCAGCCATGGTCCATTCTGCGGAGACGTAGGCATAGTTCCGAGGGTCCTTGGAAAAGAACGGGCTCAAAGCGGCTCTTGCATCGAACTGATCGAGAAATACATACCATTGATAGGGCATACCTGGTTTCAGGAAGTCAAAAGACAGTCGCCCCACAAACGAGTTTCCAGCATGCTTGAGAATCGGTATCTCGATTTTGGAGCCATTGGCAAAGCCAGAAAATTGAATGGGTGCAATGGGGCTGCCGAAAGCGACAAGCCGATCGAGAGTTCCACTAAAGCTACCTTCTAGGTGGCGAAAGGTGCCTTCTAACTTGGTGTCGAAACGCAGGTCAGCACCAACTTTTGCTGGCCGAAGCATATCACCAATTATGGGGAGCGATCCAAGGTGGTTAAGCTTGTCATATTCTGTGTGTGGGGCAAAGGTTTCACTTCCCGTATTCTGTGACCGGGCAGATAATTGGATGCGATTATCGTGATTGAGGCCTAATGACGACCAGTCATCAGAATCTGTTTTTGGAGGCCCTAGTCTTTTTTCCTCATAGTCGATAGCCAACTCAAGCAAATCGAGCCGAGCGTAAATATCTTTAGCACGCACAGATTTCGATGTAGCGGTCACGCGACCTTGTAGCAAAGAAAAAAATTTCGAACCATCTTTGATCCCATGGCTTAGCGAGGCATCAATATCACCTTTCCAAAGAATAGGGCGGTCGATGGGGATCTCAATGCGCCCTTCGAGCTTCTTAATACCAAAGGACACTCGTTGGTCGGGAAACATGGTTTTGATGCCAGCCTCGATGAACTTAGGCGAAATGTTTTTCGCGCTGACATCACCGCTAATGACGAATTCTTCCATCGCCAACTGGCCCTTCGTCATCATGAATTCGCCTCTTGTGAGTTCCTCAATGCGGAAGCGATCGATCATGAGTCGGTTGCTAGGCACGAGGTAGCGAGAGGAAAGCTCGATCCTCTTGCCGGGGAACCCAAAAACGGCTCCATTCTCGCCGTTTATATTAAGAGTGATTTGCAACTTGTCATAGGAACCATGAATGCGGCTATCGAGCACATAGGAACCAGCGATTGGATTCTGGATGAAATGCTGTAGCAAGTCTCCTTCGATACTGGGGGAATCTACCTTGAGATCCATGCCTTGTTCAGTTTCAAAGAAAACGTCGCCACCAATGAATAGGTTCGGTCCAGGCTCAGCGGGCTCCGCTTGAGCTTTCGGTTCGACGGGAGTGAGGGCGATCCCAAGAGCTTCGTCTTCGCTTTTCTCCTCGTCGACGTCACTAGTTTTACTGTCATCGCCTGATACCTCAGCGCGCTCAGAAGCTTTGGAAGTGTCATCCGTTGATGGTAATTGGCAAACGCCTGGTGTTCGAGGGATTCGAACCCTTTGGGAGTTGATCTGAAACACGACTTTAAGGTCACATGAAGGCTTGGCGAACGGTGTCTGTGATGGAATCGTTGGCAAGGTCAGGTCTGCAAACCGAGCATCGCCCGCGACCCTCATTTGGAAAGGTTCGCCAGTGCCGGTAATGTGGAGGTCATCGCTGCTGACCTTAGCTTCCAAAGCTTGGTAGTCCTCCACTTGTAGCATTTTCATCAGAGTGGTGAAAGACATCTCATTGGGGACTATATGAAAGTTGAAAGCCGTGCCTTTGGCGAAGGATAGTCGCCCCTTGCCTGTGGCAAGAGCTTTGCGGATACCGCGGTCTTTCCGCACTTCAAGATCGTCAAAGTAAATAGCATCTTCATCAATCGAAATCCGAGCGTCTGATTGTAGCAGCTTAAATCCTTGCAGTTGGGCATCGTGGGAGCGTACAACGGCACCTAAAGTCCAGTTTGTTTCATCTTCACTAAAAGGAACATCTGCGGTAAATCGGATGGCACCGCTTAATTTACCCTCGGTGCGTTCGGTTTCCAGGTAGTCCCCAAGGATACTGATATCGCCTCGCTTGAGATCAAGGGTGGAGTCGATACTGACACCATTTAAGTCGAAGTTGAAGAGGCGCCGACCACGAAATAGATCGACTTTTCGCCGGGTCAGGTCAAGGTTTGCCTGAACCTGGCCCTCGATATCCAATCGTTTTGATTTCACGTTGAAGGCTTGGGATCGGATTTTATTTTTTCGATTGCTGATGGCAAGTTCAATCCGAGTATCCTTAAGAACGTGGAGCCCGTCCGAATAGAAGTTAAGCCTATTGACGGCGACTTCTGTGTCCCAATCGTCCCAATCATTAAAATCTAGGTGAAAGGTGAAGCCATCCAGTCGAGCGGCGATCTTTGGCGCCGATCCTGGTTTGTCACCTGGGAGCTGAAACTCAAGTATGGCATCGGTTAAGGAAAAGCGATCGATAGGCAATTCGAAATCTGGAGGCCAATCGATTCCTTTGGGTTTCTCGGCTGGAGATGAAAGACCAGTGTCTTTCTTTGGAACTGGGATCGGTAGGGAGCGACCATTGTTGGGGTCACCTTGGGTTGTGCCTGTGTCTTCTACCTCGGCAGTCTTGAAAATACCTTCCGGCAAGGGGTAGCTTGCCCGTAGCTCACTCAGCTGCACAAGGCCCAGCCGAGGTTTCCCCAGGAGTAGCGATAGAATCGATACCCTCACCTGGGTTCGGGATGTGGAAAGCACCTCCCGGCCTTCCTGATCTTTGACGCTCACACCATAAAGATCAAAACCTGGAGGTACAAATTGCAAGCTGATGGCTTTGAACTCAAGTTTGGCAGTGGTATGAGCTTCGACTTTCTCGTTGATAAATGTGCCGAGCACGCGGTGAAAGTATGGGTTGTCAACCGCGGTGTTGAGTAAGACCGCAGAGATCCCAAGTACCAGGATAGCGATTAATATGGCGCGAATACTATGGTGCACAGTGAAATCTTTGCTATTTTTTATCGGCCTTGTAGAACAGGCTGCTAATCTCTACCGATTTGCTAGGTTTGCTCTCCTTTTTGACCCGTCGACTGGCCTTGTTAGGGGCCTCCGGCGGTCTCTTAGGTGGCTCGGACCGACTAGGACTCTGTCTTGCTGGCCTATACTGGCTTTCTTGATGGCTTGGCAAGAACTGCGATGCCTGATCTACGATTCTGGAATTTATAGTTTTTTCTGATTTTAAGAAAGCCTCAATCAAGGAATTTTCTAATAGAGCATTGATGCGCGAGTAAACACCTTGGCTGATTTGATGAATCATTTCAATAGTATCAGGCAGAATCGTATTGGCTGGAATACGATTCATTTGCAGCCGGTAGCTGATATAGCCAACCAGTTCTTCAAGACTAAGGTTTTCGAGATGAACGGACAATGAGAGCCGATTGTGAAATTCCTGAGTTTGGCCCACCACATCCATCATTTGTGGATTGCCTAACAAAACAAAGTTGATTCCGAAAGGGACGAGGCTTTGCATAGAGATGAGGCTATGAATTTCTTGCATGGAAGAAGGAGATTTGAGCTTGTGAGCCTCGTCGATAATCACTGTCAAAACTCGGCTATCCAGGTTCGACTCTTCGATGGCTTGGGCAAGGTGTTCAAGGCTTTGCAAGCGATCTGTACCCTGAATCCCAAGGAAGCGACAAAGTTTAGGAAGTAGCCAGCCAGCGTCGAACTCCTCCTGATAGAGAGAGACGAGCAGGACTTCGTGAGTATCTGGGCTAAGGCTCTTATAGAGCCATCGAGCCATCGTTGATTTGCAGTGGCCTGGTGATGTAGTTAGGGTCATGAGGCTCGGTGCTTGCTCAGAGAAAAGAAGCATGCGATCCATTTTGCTCATCCAAGAATCGGGCATAAACAAACGATCGTACGCAAGGCTGGTTTGGAATGCTGGAGAGTCGAGACCCCAATACTCCAGATAAGCTTGCATTTTATTCTTGATGCCCACCTAGGCGCTTTCTCCTGTTTTACGGGTCCAGGCTTGCTTGAATTGATCGAGCAGAATAATTTGATGATCGATGCTATTCATAAAGTCTTCCACATGACCTTCAGCATAGAGGCAACGGCTGAGAAAAACCTTAGCAGTTTTAGGCATATAGTTGGCTTTCATAAGCTCTTTGAGAAGCGGAATGCATTGGTCCACTTCATTGAGCATCAGCTTAGCTTGGATTTGCTCTGGGATTACAAGATTGGGATTTCCGTGGTTTTTCTTGGCAGCCTCGATCACCTTCAGGGCGGTGTCTGGCATCGCCATATGGAGATAAAAATCGATGGTTGAAAGGATGATTCCTAAGTTTCTGGGGAACTCGCGGATGGCGTTAAGCAAAACCTTTTCTACGACCTTTGCATCATTCAAACGCCGAATACCATGGGCGATAGCAGGGGCGAGCAAAGGCATTAGTTCGCTGGTTCCGACCATAGTTGTCAGGGCTTTCATCGCTTCCGTACTCTGCTTTTTGACCAGCAGCTTTCGAACATCCCAGATGCGAGCGAGGTTACCTGTGGACCAGCGCCGTAGCATGAACTCCAAGGACTCAATAAATCGGGCTGGATGAATCGGAGCATCTATCACTTCTGGCATGCCAATTTCTTTAAAGAGAGCCTTATCGGGCTGGTCGTCAGAGGCAGCAACCATTGTGGGTGTCAGTAAGGCGGTTGGGTTGGAAAGTTGACCGCGGAGAACTAGGCTCGCCGGCAGATCGTGGCTGTCTTCGATGAGTAAAACCGAAGCCTCGCCGTCTTCCAAGGCGCTAAAACCTTCCCGAATGTTATCTGTCATGTGGCTAAACTTCCACCCACGGCGCAAAAGGCGATCGACGATCTCGCCGGTCACAGAATCTTTCTGAGCCGAAATAAGAACCAAATTGGGGATTTCCCAAGCCCCAAAAATACCCCGTTTAGAAGACATAGGGTGATTCCTCGTGCGAAGAAGGCCAAAAGGTGGTCGATAGGGTATACCTAATTCCATTGTAGCACGAGAGGGGTGCCTCAGGACATGGTTGACACCGAAAGAAGCTCCCTATAAAAGGGGGCAACGTTGGAATCAGCCTAAACTTTGAGGGAAAAATCATGAAAGTTCTGCTAGTTGGGTCTGGGGCGCGCGAGCATGCTCTGGCATGGAAACTAAGCCAGTCAAAGGTTGTTACAGAGCTTCTGTTCTGGCCTGGATCGGCAGCGATCAACCGCCTCGGTAAGGCGTTTCAAGCGGAGGATGAAACTTGGCAAGGCTTGGCCAAAGCAGCCGCTAGCGAGAAGATTGATTTTGTGGTGGTAGGTCCCGAACAACCCCTGGCGGAGGGATTTGCCGACCTATGCCGCCAAGAAAAAATTCCAGTATTTGGTCCTCAGCAGCGGGCTGCAGCTCTTGAATCTTCGAAAGAGTTTGCGAAAGAAACCATGAAGGCGGCAGGGATTCCAACAGCTGGTTATCAGGTCGTAGGGGATTTCGATGAATGTGAGGCAGTGGCTCTCAACATGCTAGCGAGAACCGGAGGAGCCGTTATCAAAGCCAGTGGCTTGGCGGCTGGTAAGGGAGTCTTTGTCTGCCAGAGCGAGGACGATGTGCGAAATGGAATTCATCGCTTAAAAACCTCGATGGCTCAGGCGGCAGAACGCATTGTAGTTGAAGAAGTTCTCAAAGGTCGCGAATGCTCATTCTTCTGTTTTGTTGGTGAGCAAGGAGCCAACCCTTTAGGCTTTGCTGTAGATTTCAAGCGTTTGAAAGATGGTGACGAGGGCCCCAACACAGGTGGGATGGGGTGTTATACACCTGTTCCATGGCTACCGGAAGATGCTAGCGAGCAAGTGATGAGCAAGGTTGTACAACCCCTTATTGCGGAGCTTAAGCAGCAAGATGTTGAATACTCAGGTTGTCTTTATGTAGGGCTGATGTGGGGCGAAGCAGGCCCTTCTGTGGTTGAGTTCAACGTTAGGCTGGGAGACCCGGAGGCTCAGGCTCTTGCCATTCATGATAGCCGAGATTGGGGGCAGATGATTGCCTCTCAACTGGGGCTCTTAGAACGCTATGAGCCGCAAATGGAGCAGGTGGCGAGGCAAACAGTCGCGATCGTCATGGCCAGTGAAGGATATCCCTACGAGAAGCCGAAACAGGAAGTGCAAGCCTTACCGTCGGACTTGTTTTCCCACAAAGGCATAGACCAAGCTGTTTTCGGAGCCTCGGTGCAGGCTGATGGTGAAGTCTTGAAACCTGGTGCAGGCCGGGTGCTAACCGTGGTACAAGCTGGATCGACTTTTAAAAAAGCTCGGTCTCAAGCCTATCATGAGGTGCGAACTTTAGCTGAACAATGGCCATATGCTCAATTCCGTAACGACATCGCGTTGCGAGTTGCAGACGATTCATGAGGTGATTGATGACAAGTGTACTTGTGCTCGTTGGCAGTAAGAGTCATTTAGAGACGTTAGAAGACGGCCTTGAAATATTTAAAGATCTTGGTGTGGCCTTCAGTGTGCGGATAGCCTCGGCCCAAGGTCAATTCGAGCGGCTTAAGGATATTGCAGAAAACCACGAGCAAAAGGGTGGAAGTGCTATTATCTGTGTTTCAGAAAATGTCGCCTCGCTAGGAACTGTTGCTTCTGCTCACACAAACTTGCCTGTGATTGCCGTTTCGAATTTGAGTGACCAAAGTCAGGTCGTCCTGGGGCTTGGGTCGCCTGTCGTAACCACAGGCTGTTCCGGACAAAACGGTTTTTGCCAAGCCGCCCTATTTACTGCTCAAGTTGTTGGGCTTCGTGATCCAGAACTACTGGTGAAAATAAAGCAATATCGTCAAAGCCAAGAGGCTCGTATCGAGGAATCAGACGATCTGCACCGAATCGATTTTAAGGGTTGAATAAGAATGCCACATCAAGTTGAGCATATGTTAAGTCATTGGAAGGCTGGCGATATTTGTCTGCACCCAACAGACACTCTGCCGGGTTTGAGTTTTGATCCAGATAATGCCGAGGCCTGGGAGCGCTTGGCCTCCCTGAAAGGTCGCGATGAACGTAAAACCTGTATCTGCCTATTGCCATCACTAGCAGCAGCGAAGCAGTTTTGGAAACCTTTACCCAGTGTTTGGGATCGAGCGCTGGAAAAGCTTTGGCCAGCGTCTCTGAGTGTCATTTGGCAAGCGGCAGACAATTGCCCCGTAAGTCTTGTTAGGGATGATGGTAGCGTCGCGTTTCGGGTGCCCTTGCTTGATGAGAGCAATCGTTGGATGTACGAAGTGATGGCCCAAGTTGATAAACCATTCCCCACAACCAGCGTCAACCAGTCTGGCAAAGCTTCGGCCAATGATTGGCAAGATGCGCGCATGTTTCTGGAGGGGGGCGCTGGGGTCTATATACCTTCGTCTTTTGCCGTCCCGGGTGGGCAGGCGAGCACCGTCATCCGAATCAAGGGCGATGGCGACTTTGATATTCTTCGCCCAGGCCCATGTGAGCAGCAGCATATTGAGGAGGCCCTTCATGGCTCAACTCGTTAAGTATGATGGTCAAATCATCCTGGGAAGTTCGTCACCTCGTCGTCAGCAAATGCTTGCCGATTTAGGAGTCTCTTTCACGGTTGTGAAGCCAGAGACGGAAGAGCGAATAAAGTCAGGTGAGTTACCCAGAGATTATGTTCTAAGAAATGCCCGTGAGAAGGCTGAATGGGTGTTCGAAAAAAAACAGTCTGACGGTGATATTCTCGTCATCAGTGCCGATACTATAGTTGTTTCTAACGGTCAGGTGATGGAAAAACCGAAATCTGAATCAGATGCAGAAGCGATGCTCATGAAGCTTTCAGGCAGCCGCCATGAGGTGATTTCAAGCTTTTGTATGATCAAAAGTGACAAAGGCGGTGTGAAGCAAACGACTCATGCTGAAACCACTTTCGTAAAATTTGTGGATTTGAGTGCCGAAGACTGTCGCTATTATATCAGCACAGGAGAACCTATGGATAAGGCCGGCTCCTATGGAATTCAGGGAATTGGTGGCTTTATGGTGAAGAGTATCGAAGGTTCCTATTCCAATGTTGTCGGGCTACCCTTGGCTGAATTCCTAGTCAGTCTACGCTCCTTGGTGTCAGCGTGAGTGCGGATCTTGTAAGCCAGGTGCAACAGCGGTTTGGCCTCTATCTTCATATTCCGTTTTGCCGATCCATTTGTCATTACTGCGACTTTGCCAAAACTGCGAACTTTACACAGGACCATGTAACAGCTTACATGGATCTTCTAGAACGACAACTGGACTGGTTTCTAAACTCTGAGCAGGGAGCGAGACAGAAGTTCACCTCCATATTTTTAGGTGGTGGAACCCCTGGAATGCTTAGCCGCGAGTACGAAGGTATTTTTCGTAAGCTTAAAAATCACATTGCCCCGGATTGCGAGATTTCCATTGAAACGAATCCCGAAGATATTCAGCCCGATATCTTAGCCCAGTGGCACGATTTGGGAATTAATCGAATCAGCATGGGGGTGCAAACATTTCAAGAGCGAGGACTTGAGGTCTTAACTCGGAACCATGGGAGCATTAAGGCTCAACGGGCGATCGAAGAGGTTCTCAAGGTATTTTCGAACTTAAACATCGATTTAATCTATGGCTGGCCGGATCAGAGCGTCCAGCAATGGCGTCAGGACTTGGAGCAGGCTGCTGTTCTGGGAGTTCCCCATCTCTCCCTGTATAACCTTACCTATGAGGCAGGAACCCCTCTGAACCGCAAAAAAGATCGAGGAATGTTACAGGATGTTGCGGATGAGCACTTGGAGAGTTTGTATCAAACCGCTATGATGACATTGTCAGGACCCTGGATTCACGATGAAGTCTCGAACTGGAGTCTTCCCGGATTTTCCTGCAAACACAATTGGCTCTACTGGCAAGATTCTCACTATCTAGGCCTAGGCTGTGGCGCCCATGGTTACCTTCCAGTCGGAGAGGTCGGCCTCCGTTACGCGTTCCCTAAGCAGCTACGAACTTACCTTCGAGCAGGAGAAGGATTCGTTGATGCGGATATCACAAGCCTAGAAGAATTTCTCATAAGTCATGGAGCGTCGATTGACGAGGGGCGTACTCTGTCAGATTGGTTGCTGGAACTCATAGGTTGCAGCCTGCGAAGCCGGAAGGGGGTTCCCGTCAATGAAATCGAGAAACTACTAAAATGTAAGTTTGAGCCTGGAAAAATACTGCAAACTGGGATAGACATGGGCCTAGTAAAGCTCGAAAAGGGGCAGCTATATCTAGAACCCTCGGAATGGTTTCGTGAGACTAGCTGGGCAACTGAGCTTGTTATGGCGTTTGAGTCGTAAGACTCCCTACATAAGTCCTCTAGACTTGCCGATAGAATCGTTACAGCTTGCGGATAAGGAGTGATTATGGAAAAAATCGAAAAATTACATGAGATCAGAAAGCAGACTGGCGCTGCCGTCACGACTGGCTTGGAGGACGAAATCCTTGCTGCCTTTTTGGACAAGGACCCGAGTCTTGGCATCGCCATTGATGAGGCTTACCAAGCCTTCCAAGAGCTGGCGCGTGAACACAAAGACATGCTAACCATGGATGAAACCAAGCTTGTTGAAGAGCTTCAGGCTGGCTATCTTAATTTCTATGCAGCAAACGCGGTGAACCCTTATGTGTCTCTCAGTGCCAAGGGACCGTGGCTGGTAACGAGTCATGGAGCCGTGCTTCATGACTCTGGCGGCTATGGCATGCTGGGCTTTGGGCACAGTCCCGATAAAGTTCTCGATGCAATGAACGGTCGCCAGGTCATGGCTAACGTAATGACCGCGCATTTTAGCCAAAAGTTTCTCGTGGATCGCTTGAAGAAAGAAGTTGGTCACACCCGTAGCAGCGGTATGCCTTTTAAAAAGTTTGTTTGTCTAAACAGCGGCAGCGAATCGGTAACCGTTGCGGCTCGAATCTCAGATCTCAATGCTCGCGTGGTGACCGACCCAGGTGGTCGCTATGAAGGCCGGACGATCAACATGCTGGCGATGAAAGGTGGCTTTCACGGCCGAACTGATCGGCCAGCCCAAGCATCGGATTCTAGTTTGAAATCTTACCAGAAGCTGGCGTCCTTTCGCGATCGCAAGAACTTGATCACTGTGGAACCGAACAACGTTGACGAATTGCGACAGGCTTTTGCACAAGCGGAGAAGGATAACGTCTTCATCGAGATGGTTCTCCTTGAGCCAGTGATGGGGGAAGGCAATCCTGGAGTAGGCGTGACCCGAGAGTTTTATGACGAAGTTCGCAAACTCACGAAAGAGCACGGCTGTATGATGCTGGTGGATTCGATTCAGGCTGGTCTTCGGGCTCATGGCTGCCTCAGCATCACCGATTACCCAGGCTTTCAGGACTGCGAAGCGCCTGATCTGGAAACTTATTCCAAGGCTGTGAATGCGGGCCAGTATCCTTTGTCCATCCTAGCCTTAAATGATACGGCTGCAGGGATCTTCCAGCGAGGGATCTATGGAAACACGATGACCACGAACCCTCGTGCCCTTGACGTTGCCTGCGCGGTGCTCGATTCGATTACTCCTGAACTCAGAAAAAACATAGTTGAACGGGGTAAAGAATTTATTGATAAGTTCAAAGGGCTACAAAAGGAATTCCCTGATATTGTCACGGGAGTTTCTGGTACTGGGCTGCTCTGTGCCTTGCATCTGAAGAAAGACGGTTTCGTTGTTGTTGGTGACGACTGCGTTGAGGCTTATATGCGTAAGATCGGAATTGGGGTGATCCACGGTGGCGAAAACGCCCTGCGCTTTACTCCTCACTTCAACATCACCAGTGCTGAAGTTGATCTCATTATCGATAAGATTCGCGAAACTTTGAAACGTGGGCCAGTTTACAAGTAAACCCAACTCAATTAGATTTCTTTAGCCAGCACCCAATTGGGGCTGGCTTTTTTTCATGGTACACAAGGAGTCGAGCATGAAAGCTGCACTATTGGATCGTGGTACCTTAAGTCAGAATATTGAGCTCGATGAGCTACGTGATGCAGAGCTAGAACTGAGTGTCTATGAGTTGGTGGCGCCTGAAGATATTGTTGAGGTGTGCAAAGACTGTGCGGTGATCATCACCAATAAGGTGGTATTGAACCGAAAAACATTGTCTCAATTGCCGCGACTCAAACTCATTTGCCTTCTTGCCACTGGAGCGAACAATATCGATCTTGCGGCTGCGCAGGAGTATGGCATCACGGTTTGCAATGCCCGAGACTATTGCACCTCTTCGGTGGCTCAGCATACCTTTGCCCTGATTCTCAATTTCTCGCGAAGTCTACATCGCTATCATAGCAGCGTTCAAAATGGAGATTGGCAAAAATGCCGCTTTTTCTCTTATTCGGATTACCCCATTAGCCAGCTTGATGGTCAGAGTCTGCTAATTTTTGGTCAGGGAGTGCTAGGCTTAGCAACGGGTCGTATTGCAGAGGCATTTGGGATGAATGTCTACTATGTGAACAGCAAAACACCCCAAGCCGAATGGCAGTCTAAACTCGCTAGCGCTCATTGGGTAAGCTTGCACTGCCCATCCAATGATCAAACAAGACACATGGTGAACCGAGATTTTTTAACGCGCATGAATACCGATGCCTATCTCATCAACACGGCTCGGGGAGACTTGGTGGTGCCTGATGATCTGATTGAGGCCTTAGACAACGGGTGGATCGCAGGTGCTGCTTTGGATGTTTTGCCTATTGAACCCCCGCCTAGCGACTCTCTCCTTTTACAGAAGGCCTATGACAACCTTATCATCACCCCTCATATCGCCTGGGCGAGTCGAGAGGCACAACGCCAGGTGATTCGAGAGACGCTACTGAATATAGAAGCATTTCGATGTGCTGAGCCACGGAATGGGCTCATCGATACCTAAGCTACTTTATGAGGGTTTGTCTGAGTCGCTCTTAAGCAGGGTATAAAGTGCTACTGCGGTTTTCTCCTGGAGGCCTTTAACTTCTTGGAGTTGTTCCAGGCTAGCGCGACGGATACCATCTACATCTCCAAACTGTTGTATCAGACGCTTGCGCAAGACGGGGCCAACACCTGGCACTTCATCGAGAATGCTTGCATGACTCGACTTCTGTCGCTTCTGTCGATGAAAGGTAATAGCAAAGCGATGGGCTTCATCACGAATCCTGGTCATCAGGCGGTGGGCGGGGCTGCCCTCTTGAAGCTCGATGGGATACTCTTGTCCGGCTATAAAGATCCGCTCTTTGCTGGCACTGGGTTTGTAGTCCTTGTCGCTGATTCCGTAGCGATCTGTGCGACTCTTGGCCAGTGCCACGATGGGAAGGGAGAGGCCTGCAAATGATTGAGCAGCTTCCAAGGCGGCATTGAGCTGACCTTTGCCACCATCGATGACGAGCAGGTCGGGTAGATCGTCTTCGCGTACACCTCGTTCGAGACGGCGTTCCACGACTTCGCGGATACTGGCAAAGTCATCGTTCTTGTTACTCACTGTCTTGATGTTGTAGCGTCGATAGAGGTCTTTGGCTGGCTTACCATCAACAAAGCAAACATCCGAAGCGACAATAGCTGAGCCTTGCATATTGGAGATGTCGATACACTCCATGCGCCGGGGCATGCGATCCAGTTGAAGAGTTGACTGCAAGATCTCTAGTTCAGCTTTTTGCTTTAGCTGGAGGTTTTGGTTTTGATCAAAGTAAAATCTGGCATTGCGGCTAGCAAGCTCTAGCAAGTCCTTGGCATCACCACGGCCGTGGCTAACAAACTTGGCAGTCGTCTCCTGATCGACGCACAGGGCCTCGACAAGGTCGATGGGATTTTCTAGCTTCAAAGGCAGAATCAGGTGATCGGGTACCGTTCGATTGTGATAGTACTGAAGGAGAAATGATTCCAATGTCTCTTCGGGGCCATCAATAGAAGCTCCTACTGAATAGCTATCGCTTGCGATCACCACAAAGTTCCTCACCATCGTCACATTGAAGGTCATAGTGCCGGCGCTCTCGTAGCTACCGATTGCGTCTGCGTCTTCATAGTCTTTCACCACAACAGCTTGGTGCTGGCCTATACTCTCCAAAAGTGTGATCTGATCTCGATACCTTGCTGCCTGTTCAAACTTTTCATCTTGAGCAGCGGTAAACATCTTTTTGCGAATCTCTGCCTTGACGTCCCGGTTCTTGCCGTCAAGAAGATCGAGGGCCTGCCTCACCATAGCCACGTACTCGTCGCGACTGACATCCAGAACGCACGGCCCCAAGCACATTTTCATGTGATAATAGTTACAAGGGCGCTTAGCATTCTTGAACTCGTAGGGGCTACAGCGAATCAGGGGGAAAACCCGGAAAACAGTTTTCAACATGCCGTTCAAAACGCCAGCGTTCCCGAATGGGCCAACATACTTAGCACCATCATCCTTTCGCTTTCGAACCTTCTGAATTCTCGGCCAGGGGTCGTTGAAATCAACCCGAACAAAGGGGTATTCCTTATCGTCTCGCAAAAGGATGTTGTAGTAGGGTTGATGGTGACGGATCATGCTGCGTTCGAGGAGCAGGGCTTCGACTTCGGTTTTTGTGATCATGAGGTCGAAGTCTTTGATCTCGTCAACCAATGCTCTGGTTTTGATATGTTGGTCGCGACTTTGAAAGTATGAGCTAACCCGGCTTTTGAGGTTCTTTGCCTTGCCGACGTAGATGATCTTTCCCTTGCAGTTCTTCATGAAATAGACGCCGGGAGACTTAGGTAAGTGCTCGATCTTCTCTCTTAAGCTCATCTAGTTCAGGTCTCCGTGCACCAGCAGTCGATCCTTGAGGGCGGCAATGGTATCACGTAGCTCAGCAGCCTTTTCAAACTCCAGGTCGGCAGCAGCTTTCTTCATTTCCTTGGTCTTCTTGTTGATCAGAGTTTCCAAGGCCTTGACGCTGTGGATATTATGCTCTTTGACCAGGGTATCAGCACTGGCCTTCGGTTTGTCTCCTTCGTCGCTGGAAAGGCCGTAAATCTCCCTGAGCCCTGGACGCATGGCTTTTTGAATGGTTTCGGGCACGATTCCATGCTCAGTATTGTAGCTCATTTGAATTTCACGGCGCCGCTGGGTTTCATCGATACATTGCTGCATGGACTTTGTTATATTATCTGCATAGAAGATAACCCGGCCTTCCGCATTTCGGGCGGCACGTCCGACAGTTTGGATCAGGGATGAGCGAGATCGCAAGAAGCCTTCCTTATCAGCGTCCATGATTGCAACTAGCTTGACCTCGGGTAGATCGAGACCCTCCCGCAAGAGGTTAATTCCAATCAACACGTCGATGGTACCGCGCCTTAGGTCCTGCAAGATCTCTGAGCGTTCGAGGCTATCGATATCGCTGTGAAGGTACTTGACCTTCACCCCCAAATCTAAGTAGTAAGAGCTTAGGTCTTCGGCCATGCGTTTGGTCAAAGTCGTGATGAGAATCCGGCCGTCGGATTCAATGGTGCGACGGATCTCGCTATGCAAGTCGTCGACTTGATTTTTAGCTGGTTTGATTGTGATTTCAGGATCGATCAAGCCAGTTGGACGAATAATCTGTTCCACAAACTTGTTCTGAGTTTGCTCAAGTTCGTAGTTCCCCGGAGTCGCCGAAACATGAATGATGAGTGGGGCTCGTTCCAAAAACTCATCAAACTTCAGAGGACGGTTATCGAGTGCTGCTGGGAGGCGGAACCCGAAGTCTACAAGATTCTCCTTGCGGGCTCGATCACCGCGGTACATGGCTCCAATCTGTGGGACTGTAACATGACTTTCATCGATGATCGTTAGAAACTTCTCAGGGAAGTAGTCAAGTAAGGTTGGAGGGGGGTGCCCAGGAGGGGAGCCGGTGAGGTAGCGCGAGTAGTTTTCGATACCGGGGCAATAGCCAAGTTCTTCTAAAAGCTCTACGTCATTCATGGTGCGCTGTTCTAGCCTTTGGTACTCGACCAGTTTGTCTTGGGCTCGCAGCTCTCGGAGTCGAACCCCTAGATCGTGGAGGATCTCCTTTACCATCGACTGCATGTCACTTCGTTCGGTGACATAGTGGCTATTAGGATAGATAGAAAGGGCGTCGACCTTCTTCACTAATTTAGAGGTAAGGACATCGACAATGGTAATGGACTCCACGTCATCGCCAAAAAACTCTACGCGAATAGCGTGATCTTTCTGATGGGATGGCAGGATGTCCACAACATCGCCACGGACTCTAAATGTACCCCGCTGAAGAGCCATATCGTTTCGTGAGTATTGGATCTCAATCAAGCGCTTTAAAAAGTCGTTGCGAGGGATCTCATCACCAACGGCAACTTTGATACATAGTTTGGCATAGGACGCGGGAGAGCCCATACCATAGATGCACGACACACTAGCGACAATGATGGAGTCGGGTCGTTCAAACAGGGCTTGTGTAGCGGAGTGACGCATCTTATCGATGTCATCATTGATCGAAGCGTCCTTAGCTATATAAGTATCCGAGCCCGGAATATAGGCCTCGGGCTGATAGTAATCATAGTAACTAATAAAGAAGCCAACGGCATTTTCTGGAAATAGCTCCTTGAGTTCAGTAAAAAGCTGAGCTGCTAAGGTTTTATTAGGTGCAATCACGAGTGTGGGCAATTTAGTGCGAGCGATGATGTTGGCCATGGTAAAGGTTTTACCAGAACCTGTGACGCCCATCAGAACCTGATGTTTCTTGCCTTCTTGGACACCAGCGGTCAGCGTATCGATGGCGACTGGCTGATCGCCCATCGGTTGGAAGTCTGCTTTGAGCTGAAATGTTTCCCCGTTCATAAACCGTCCCCCTTCAACAGGTTATCCTGGCCTCATTTGTTGCATATTCCAACGAATCTAGCTACGGCGCTTTTCTTTATAATGTGGACGGTTCGCCAGAAATTATTTTACAATGACGACGCCAAACAAACCAAGGGATGGTGTCGAAATTAGCAGGTAAATGTGGGGTAGTTTCACCTAGCTAAGACTTTGGTTTATCACCTATAAAAGGTTGGCGCCTTTTTTTATTTATGATAACAAGAGGGCCACTGAGATATTCGCCATCCTTTCGTTCGCCGGCGTAATGGAATAGTTCTCAACAAATTTTCCTTTTGAAGGAGGCTGTCATTGGCTTGTTTTAGCACCCGTGTTTCGCATGCGGCGAAACGCCTTTCCGTTTTGGCAATTCTATTATTCCAGATGGGTTGCCAACCTGGTTATCACTTCTGGACGAATTGGTGGACGCCAGGTGATACTGTAGATAATGTCGGTTACCACCCCGAACAACCGATCGACTTCCCTCACGATCTACACGCTGGCGAGAAGCAAATTCCTTGTCAGTACTGCCACTCCGCGGCAAGGCGTTCGTCATGGGCAGGGATTCCATCCATGAATGTCTGTATGGGGTGTCATAACTACGTTGCTACAGACAAAGAGCCAATCAAATATCTCACCGATAAATACCAGAAGAAAGAGCCTATCGTTTGGACCAAGGTTCACGATATGCCAGACTTTGTTCGCTTCGCTCATAAACCTCACGTTCTTAGTGATAAGCTAGCCAAAAACTACGAGAAAGAGTTTGCTGAAAACGATGGTGAAGCCTGCTTCCTCTGCCACGGAAACGTCAAGGAAATGGGAACCGTTTCTCAAGCAAAGTCGTTGCAGATGGGCTGGTGCATCGATTGTCACGTTACGAATGAAGCCCCTGTTAGCTGCGAGACTTGTCACTACTAATAACGTTAATAAAGACCGAGCAACAAAGCTCTGATCGATTACAAGGGAGTATTTACCGATATGAGGAGTAACGATCGCGATCTCCGCCATCTGGAAGAGCAAAAAGAAGCCTTCTTGCATGGTGACCAGCCCTTTGAGGCTCCCGCCAAGGAACTCGTGCCTGGGCCTTACTACTCTAATATAGAAGAAGTTGTGCCGGAGCTTGGGGAAGGAAGCGACGGTCAGGAAGCCGACCAGAAGAAACTTGCGGTAGACCGTAGGGACTTCATGCGGCTCTTTAGTGCAGGCGCTGTGATGGCGTCGACGGCTGCCTGTGTGCGCCGCCCTGTTGAGAAGTCCATTCCTCACGTTGATCAGCCTATCGACCAGATCTTAGGCGTACCAACATACTATGCGACGACAGTCGATGGTGCTGGAGTTGTTGTTAAAACCAGAGAAGGACGACCAGTCTTTATTGAAGGTAATCGCAGCCACCCTCTCAGCCAAGGTGCTGCATCATCTCTTGCAATGTCTGAGCTTCAAGCGCTCTATCACCCAGATCGGCGCAAGGCTCCTGTGATTCGTTACGGAACCAATCGGGAAAGTGAATCTAGCTGGGATGATGTTTACTCTCGTCTCGCTGCTAAGCTTAAAGATGCTCAGAAGGTGGGTATTCTTCTTAAGTCGACCACTGGGCACTCTCTAGATTTCTACAAAGACTTCTTGAAGGCGATTGGTCAGTCTGAAGATAATCTTTATCTCTACGATTCAAACTCACTCCGAAACAACATGGCGGCTGCATATAAGCTGGCGTTTGGCGAAGAAGGCTATCCTCGAACCGACCTCAAGCGATCAGAGTTAATCGTTGGTGTGGGTTCCGACTTCATGGATCTCGGGGCTTCCTCGATCTATGAAACCAAGAGCTGGTCTGACGGCCACTCGTATCGTTTCGGTCAGAAGGGGCGTTTTGTCCAGTTTGAGTCTCGCCTTACAATGACTGGCGGAGCTGCCGAAGAGCGTTATCCAATCGCTCCGGGTAATGAACTAGGGGTGACACTTGCCTTGGTCAAGGCTCTCCTCAATAATAGTGCATCAAAAGGTAGTGCAGCTGACAAGGCGAATATCCAAACGGTTCTCGATGCTCATAGCGACCTTATTCAAGGCGCTGAATCAAGCGTCTCAGCAGGCGTATTCACAGACTTAGCGAAGGACCTCCTTACAAGCAAGTCCGTAGTTCTTGTAGGGGAGTCATCTGCAAGTACTAAGAACGGAACTCTAGTCCAGCTGGCAGGAATCTTTGCCAACGTCTTGATCGGCTCGTACGAGAACAAGACCTTGGTTTATAACGAATACTGGATGACTGCCAAGGGTGGCGATGACACCAAGCGCTTCCTTGATGATGCGAAATCATTCGACGCCTTGTTTGTGATCAATGTGAACCCAGCCTTCACTCTCCCTGAAAGCACGGGTATTCGCGAAACTCTCAAGAACATTGGCACTGTGGTTTCCATTCAGTCCATGCCTTGTGAGACGGACGCCTACGCTGAGTTTATTCTCAACGGCCACAATATTCTAGAAACTTGGGGCGATGAGCACTTGGTTCATGGCTTCTGGTCGATGGTTCAGCCAACAGTAAGTCCGTTTACCAACAGCCAGCAAGCTGAGGATATATTGCTATGGGTTGCGGCTCATCTCGACAAGCCAATGGGTGTTGCGGACTACCGCAATTATCTCCGCAAGAAGTGGATGAGAATCCATAAAGAGCATAATGTCACTCATGATTTTGATACCTTCTTCAATGCAGTCTTGAGAAAAGGTCTATACGGCAAGAAAATTAGCCGAACCATACCTTCGCTCAACGATGTTTCATCTGCTTTTGCTAATGCGGTCCCAGCGTCTTCAGGGCTAAAACTGGTCGCTCACCTTGATCATAGATTGATCGATGGCGTGGGAGCGGATCGTCCCGTTCTCCAAGAAGCTGGTGACGCCTTGACAACTGTGACTTGGGACACCTGGGTTGCTATTAGTCCTGACAAAGCACGAGAGCTTGGCTTTAAGTACAATGATCTTGTAACGGTTAAGGGTCCCGCTGGTAGCTTTGAAGCAGCTGTGTACCCGATGCCTGGTCTCCACAACGATGTGGTCGCTGTACCTCGTGGTAATGGCCATGCGGATGGTGTGAGTCGGGTTTCTACAGGAATCGGAGTCGATCCTTTACAAGCTTTGGCCGCAGAATTTGATGTTGTAACAGGTGAGCCGGTGACGTCTGGTCAGGCGGTGGAGCTAGTTGCCACAGGTCGCAAGTATCGCTTGGCTGCCATGCAGAAGCACAACGACATCGCCAACCGTACCGATATTCTAAAGGAAGTAGGCCTCGACGAGTTGACGACCAAGGAGAAAGACAAGGTCTTCCAAAAGCTGGATGATGTACCTGATCTTTTCCCTGAGTTGAAAGCTCACCCCGATTATCGATGGGGAATGTCGATCGACCTTGATAAGTGTAACGGCTGTGGTGCTTGTACAGTCGCTTGTGACCTTGAGAACAACATTCCTCAAGTAGGTCGTGAGCAGATTCTTCTTGGTCGTGAAATGCACTGGATGCGCATTGACCGCTACTTTAAGGGAGCTGTCGAAAATCCAGAGGTCTCGTTCCAACCAGTTGCTTGTCAACACTGTAACCATGCTCCTTGTGAAGCTGTTTGCCCAGTATATGCAACAGTCCACGATGAAGAGGGGATGAACAACCAAACCTATAACCGCTGCGTGGGAACTCGCTACTGTGCGAACGCTTGTCCCTACAAAGTCCGTCGATTCAACTGGTTTACCCATAAGTGGAATGTAATGGGTGATCGACCAGTAGATCGTAACCCTCGTGCTCTGAACCCTGATGTGACTGTTCGGACTCGTGGTGTGATGGAAAAATGTACATACTGTGTTCAAAGAATCCGCGATGCGAAGCACTATGCTTCTGAGCAGAAGCGAAAAGTCGTTGATGGCGAAATCCGAACTGCTTGTGAAGTGGCATGTGCTAGCAATGCCATCGTATTTGGTAACTTGAAGGACAACAACAGCCGGGTCGCGAGGCTCCGCCGGAACTACCGCGCCTTCCTAATGCTGGGCGGTGATCCGATGCACGGCCACTATGGTATCAAAACGTTGCCAAACACAAGTTACTTAGCGAAGGTTGTACGGGATCCGTCTTCAGCACATGCTAAGACAGAACATAGTGAAGGTGACCACGGTTAACAGAGGGTTGGCTGGGTAAAAAGGGAACGGTCGAACTCCGGTTCGACTACAATCAATTAGCGGAGCATTCTGAATGAGTGATGAAGTTAAATGGACTAAAACAATCTCAGATGTAAATGATGGGATTCTGGCTAACTTAGAAAAGCCGCATCCTACGTATTACGTAGCATGGTTCATGGCGATCCTTTTCGTCGGGATCGGCGTTGCTTGCTGGGCATACCAGGTAACTTATGGTATGGGTGCAGCGGGCCTCAATAGCCCAGTCTACTGGGGTGTTTATATTACAGACTTTGTTTTCTGGGTTGGTATCGGTCACGCCGGTACTCTTATTTCGGCGATTCTCTTCCTGTTCCGTGCGAAGTGGCGAAATACCGTTGCCCGAGGAGCGGAAGCGATGACGGTGTTCGCGGTTATCACCGCGGGTTTATTTCCATTGATTCACGTTGGCCGCCTTTGGTTTGCCGCCTACTGGATGGCGCCGCTACCAAATACCAACAACCTTTGGGTAAACTTTAGGTCGCCTTTGATGTGGGACGTTTTCGCGATCTCCACCTACCTTACAGTTTCACTTCTTTTCTGGTACATGGGCCTTGTTCCTGACTTGGCGTCGATTCGTGATCGGGTTAAAGGTTTCAAACGACTGGTTTACGGTATCATGTCTTTCGGCTGGCGAGGAACTGCAAGACAGTGGCACCACTATGAAGCTGGTTACGGTTTCCTAGCGGCCCTTGCGACACCACTAGTGCTTTCCGTACACAGTATCGTATCCTGGGACTTTGCAATGTCAATTCAGCCCGGCTGGCATACAACGATCTTCCCACCTTACTTCGTCGCTGGTGCGATTCTCTCTGGCTGTGCCATGGTTTACACCTTGCTCGTGCCGATTCGAAAGATGTTCCGCTTTGAGGGCTTCATCAAGGAAGAGCACCTTGAGTCTTGTATCAAACTAACTCTCTTGACCTCGACTCTTGTATTCTACGCTTACGCAATCGAATTCTTGGTTGCTTGGTACTCGGGTAACCCATACGAATGGGCGATATTCGTGAAACGTGCTGTCGGTCCATATGCGTTCTACTTCTGGGTCATGGTTTTCTGTAACTGCATCTTCCCACTGATCTGGTGGTCGAAGAAAATGCGAAACAATATCGCTGTGTCTATGTTTGTAGCGATACTTGTCAACGTTGGTATGTGGTTCGAGCGATACAACATTATCGTTTCCTCCCTTGTAGAAGATTTCATTCCAGGCTCCTGGGGTCACTACGAACCATCCTGGATCGAGATCGGTATTACCTTCGGGAGTTTTGGCTGGTTCTTTTTCTGGTTCCTGATTTTCTGCAAGTTCTTTCCCATCGTTTCGATGTCTGAGCTTAAGTTGATTATGCCTAAACCACTTAGTCCCAAGAAAAACCCATAGGAGCATAGAGAATGAAAAGTAGACCAGGTGGCATTCTCGCCGTATTTCAATATCTAGACTGCGTTTGTGAGGCGATGGAAAAAGCCCGCAAACGAGGGGATTTCGACGGACACGAGGTATTCAGCCCAACGTCATATCACGAAATCGAAGAGGCCGGAGGCTTCGGCTCCAGCCCTGTTAAATGGTTCACACTTACAGGGGCTATGACCGGTACGATTCTAGGATTCAGTCTCTGCTTAGGCTTTGCCTGGGACTGGCCTCTAGTGGTCGGTGGTAAAACACCGGGTATTCACTCCTTGCCTGCCTATGTGGTGATCGGCTTCGAAATGACGATTCTACTTGGTGGTATCGCCACGATCATCGGAATGCTTGTCATGGGGCGCATTCCTAACCCGAAGCAAAGGATCTTAGATCCTCGCTTTACAGATGATCGCTTTGGGATCTTCGTTCCCAATGCATCCCTTGATGGTGAGCAGGCCAAGCTCCTAAAAGCTTGTGGTGCTGAAGAAATTCGCGAAATCGCAGAAGGCTAAGGAAGGACGGGTCCATGAAATTAAAGATTTTTAGTGCTTTCGTGATCCTAGGCAGTCTGGTGCTGTCTGGATGCAAAGAAGGTCGCAACGTCACCAAGTTGCAATACATGCCAGATATGGCTGATAATCCTACGGTCAAAACTCAGGAAAGCTATTTGAATCCTCCCGAGCATTCGGTAGCTACCAGTGCCATTCTCTATCCGGCTACGATGGAGACTGCTGAAGCTGAGTTGGAGATGCCTCCAGCCTTGGCTCATCCAGCAAAGCTTGAAATGAATTTGGCTCAGGGCAAGAAGCTTTACAATACTTACTGCACTGTTTGTCATGGTGCTGATGGTAGGGGTAAAGGCACTCTGGGTGCTTCTTATCCGATCGGGGTGCCTGATATCTCTCGTAGCGACCTTGCAGCGCGAAAAGATGGTTTCTTTTTCGTGAAGATTTCGAAGGGTGGCGCGATGATGCCTTCCTACGGACATGCAACATCGCCTCATGAGCGCTGGCAGATCATTTCTTATCTTAGAACACTTCAAGGAAAATAGGGGACTTCGATGAACGTCAATGATGTTTATGAACAGCGGAATTCATTTTTTCTAGAAGCCCCCGCCGCTCTGAAGGGCGGTATTTACGCAGCCATTGGCATTGGTCTATTAACATTAGGCTATGGCTTCTACGCAGATGGCTCACGGACTTGGGGTGCTTTCTTATTCAACCTTTTCTTCTTCTTCTGCCTGGGCTTGGGCGGTATGGCCTTCGCTGCAATGCAGGACGTGATTGGCGCTCATTGGGGCCGTCCGATCCGAAGAATCCAAGAGGGCTTTGGCGCGTTTGTTCCTGTTGCGATTGCACTCTTCGTTATCTACCTCATCGCTGTCGCTACTGGTATTGGTGGGGCTGATAAAGTCTATCGCTGGATTGAAGACCCCTCGATTTTGAGCCACTTCCACGGCAAGGATAAGTACCTCGTTCCTGGCTGGTTTTTCCTCAGGGTTGGAGTTGTCCTAGCTTCGATCCTCGTACTTAGTCTCTGGCAACTAAGGCTAAGTCTAAAGCGTGACCAGCTTGCGATGGCAGGGCAAAAGGCTGAGGCTGAGGCTTATGGCCAGGAAGTTAAGGAGAAGCTAAAGTTCTGGAGTGCTCCCATCTTGGTAGTATATGGAACAGGATTCACTTTTATGGGTATGGATCTTGTCATGTCCTTGTCTCCACTATGGTTCTCAACATTGTGGGGTGGTTGGCAGTTTGCGATCATGATGCAAACTCTCATGGCATCCTTGCTTCTTGTTATGTTCATGATCAAGGGCACAAATGTTGGTAAGGTGATCCAGCGGCAACAGTTTCACGACGTTGGTAAGTTGATGCACGGATTCACGATCTTTTTTGCTTACCTAACCTACGCTCACGTTCTTACCTATTGGTACGGCAACGTTCCTGAGGAAACAGAGTACTTCATTCATCGTCTTCACCAACCGTGGTTTGGGCTTGTGATTGCTGTTCCCATTCTTGGTTTCCTTGTGCCTCTTTACACCTTGATCTTTAAGGCAGCTAAGTGGACCGCTTGGGTCACTGGACCAATTGCTTGCTTGATTCTTCTAGCTCAATGGTTCTCATATCTACTTATGATTCAGCCAGAGATAGTGAAGGACAATAGCACTTGGGTACCTGGTCTTGAGATTGGCGTATTTTTTGGGATGTTCGGCCTATTTGCATTGACATTCACAATGTTCGCCAAGAGAAACCCCATGGTTCCCATCGCCGACCCATTGCTCAAGAATGCTCTGGACTCTGGTCATCACTAATTGATGCGATTCAAGGCCCCTCAGGGGCCTTTTTTTGTGCGTGGCCTTTAGAAGTAAGGGCTTTGTAGCCACCAATAAATGCATATGACCACTAGGGTATTGCAGATCCACCTCATCTATCACACCTCCGACAAAGCATAACTTTCCTATCGGCAGAAAATTCCTAGTGTTAATCGCCAGTGGATTGAGCCTGAGCATTTTTCTGGTGTTGGCCTGAGGGATTGTAAGAGCTTAGCTTTCTGAAAAAGCGAGCTATTCATGTGGTTACAGTGGGAAACCCTTGCCTAAGGGAAGAGAGTCATAATGGAATTAGAACGACGGAACAAGGAGTCCTCTATGGCTAGTCCATTTGAAAATGTTACACGTGTAGCAATTAAAGAAATCATCACTGGTAAGGCAAACGAGTCCAAGTTTGGCTTTGTCATGACCCATGATGATCTTCACGAAATTTGCGATGACCTATTCAATCTATTATTGACCAGTCGCAACCTTAAAGCAGCTGGAGACCGCTTCATAAGCAGCGGTGCTTTATTTGGTGGTTCGAAAAAGGAGACGTTGCAAAGCTAGGCAACCGACTTCAAAGGCATGATCTCGTTAATCAGAACTTCTGCTTGAGCAGGAGACAGACCGAATTTTTCGTATGATGCTTCAAGAAGGGCTTCATTCATTTGCGTGGGCTGCAACAAAACCCAGTGGCTTAACTGGTTAGCGAAAGTCACCAAGTCGTTAACCGTGAAGTGCGATGCGATCATGCTTTGCGGCTTTTTGTGGTGAGCAGCAATTGAATCGATCACATATTCAGGCAAGCCCCAGAACATCGCGCCAATTTCCCCCAAAATACAGTGATCAAAGGCGTTATGCCTCTCTTCTGCCTGGGACCAAGAGCCTAATATTTTGACGTTGCTGATATCTTGGCTGATTTGATCAGCTAAGTCTGGGTTGGTGATGGCTTGGACGACCTTCCCCACATTGGCGAGTGTCCCAGCGATATATGCCTCATCTGGAAGGGTGTCTGGAGAGAAGCGCTTCGCTAGGAATTCGGCAATACGACCACATAAGAATGAGGCTTCCCAGAAATCTTCAGATTTGAAGTGTTCACTCTTGAATTCAAAGGTATTGAGTGCCGCGACTAGGACCATATCTTTCAGGGCATTAAGCCCGACATAGCTGATAGCGTGCTCAAGGGACTCGATCTGTGATCCACTAACACCACATTGATTATTTGCAATTCGAAGGATATTCGAAGCAAGAATTGGGGCTTTCTTGGCAACGTCAGCTAGCTGGCGAGAGGTCGTCGATTCCTTTTGAATAAGCTCTTGGAGCTGCATCACATAGTGGGGAATATGGGGAAGCTCTTTTATCGATGGCAGCTGATTGAAGACAGATCGGGCCTCGCCACTCAAGGCATTTTCAGGGGAATACCAGTCGTACTTTCCCTTAATAATCATATTCGTCGATTGGCAACCGCAATTAAACCACAGATTGCCACGATCGCAGATTCTCCACCGAGAAGTTTCCTTGAGAAAGTCCTCGGGGGTGTTGAACTTCCGTCCACATGTATTACAAACTTTTAGCGGCTCTGACACGATGATTGCCCTCTATTGTCTGCTGACTATAGTGGCATCGGAAGAAGACCCTAGGGCTGGAATGCTTGGCTCAAAATTCCTTATAACTTACTAAAAATAATAAATAAATATTTGAGACTGGGGACAGTGATTGATGAATACTGGGACTCGGGGTATAGATGACAGGTCAAACATTGGGAATTCGAGGCTTTCATGAATCTTATCCAACAAAAATTACCACTACGAAAAGAAACATCTATAGGCTGGATTGACGCATCACTTGCCGACTTTGATAGCTTCCTGATTGATCATGCTGCTTGTGAGCGCAAGGCTTCCGCTTTGGCGATGTCCTTCGTCGTAAAGTATGCTGATAAGCCGGCTTTGGTGGAGCCAATGATTTGCCTTGCCAAAGAAGAATTAGCTCACTTTCATGAAGTTTACCGTATTATCCACAAGCGTGGTGGGAAATTAGGGGCTGATGAGAAGGACCCTTACGTACAAAAACTGATGAAGTCCATCCGCAACGGGAGAGACGAGCATTTTTTAGATAGGCTTTTGGTATCAGGCGTGATCGAGGCTCGTGGCTGTGAGCGCTTTTATCTCATGGGTGAGCACGTTCCTGATCCTGAGATGGCCGAGTTCTATCGCCGCCTAGCTCGTGAGGAAGCGGGCCATTATACGATCTTTGTGAAGATCGCAAAACAATACTTCGATGACGATATTGTTGAAACAAGGCTTGATCAATGGTGGGATCTGGAAGCCGAAGCGATGTTGTCTGTGCCTTTTCGAGCCGCCGTACACTAAAGGAGACGTTTATGCAGAAACTCTACAACAAGCACCTCAGCATCTTGCAAGGTAAGACCGAGGACATCCTAGACGAGCTAAACCTACCGGGGCTGGTAATTGATTCTGGCAATGCTCACGCTTATTTTGAGGATGATCAATTCGCTCCTTTTAGGCCGAATCATCACTTTGCTCACTGGTGTCCTTTGGATTCAGAACATAATGTTATTGTGATTCGGCCAGGACAAAAGCCTGCACTCCTTGCCTATATCCCAGAAGACTTCTGGCATGAGCATAAACCAGTTAGTGGTTTTTTCTGGTCTGATCAATTTGAAATTTCCGAATTCGGTGATGTTCAGGAGATCTGGCAAACTCTGTCGGAATCTTACAGCGGATTCGCGTATCACGGCCCCCAGGCGGAAAAAGCAGCGAACGCTGACCTTCAAGTAAACGTTGAAGGCTTACTGCCAAGGCTTGATTGGAATCGTTCCTTCAAAACTGACTATGAAGTTTTTTGTTTAGAGGAAGCGACGAAGCTGGCAGTCAAAGGTCATCTTGCAGCAAAAAGCGCCTTTGACATTGGTGAAAGTGAGCTTGGCATTCACCACGCATACCAAGTCTCAAGCCGAACCAGAGATCATGATTTGCCTTACGAAGCGATTGTATGCTTGAACGAAAAATCAGCATTTTTGCACTACCACGACAAACGTGATGATATTCGCGATGGGGATGTATTGCTGATCGATGCTGGCTGTCAATTCAATGGCTATGCTTCGGACATAACAAGGACCCACGTTTCAGAGAATGCGCATCCAGTATTCAAAGAACTTCTCAAAGATATGGAAGCCATGCAGGTGTCTCTCACCAAAATGCCGAAGGTGGGAATGACTATGGCTGACCTCCATTGGGAGTCCCACATAGGGCTGGCTAAGATATTGATCGATCATGAAATCCTATTGGACATCGAAGCCGAAGAGGCTGTGACCCAAGGCTTGACAGGGGACTTTTACCCCCATGGGATTGGACATATGCTTGGCTTGCTAGTTCACGACGTGGCGGGTCGTCAAGTCAATCCAGAGGGTGAGGAGGGAGAACCCGATCCTCGTTTTCCGAAGTTACGGTCTCTGAGACGCTTCGAGGTAGGCCACTACTTTACAATCGAGCCAGGGCTATATTTCATTGATATGCTTCTCAAGAAGCGCAAAGGAACTGACTTCGAAGAGCACTTCAACTGGGATCTGATAGAGGAACTCAAACCTTTCGGTGGGATTCGAATCGAGGACAACATCTTGATCACGAAGAAAGGTCCGCGCAATATTACTCGCGAGTTCTTAGCAATTTAGGCTGAGTCGAACTCCAGTTTCGGCAACTATGGATGGCATTGGCCATCCTTTTTTTTTATGATGACCTAAATCTTGAAGGGTCATTATGAGTTATTTTGTTCGATGGATCTTAGTAACGGCGGTGTTTTGGGGGCTGCGAGTTTCTTATTTTACCCAAGAGTTCTCCTTGCTAGGTTGGGACTCCGACCATGGTGTCATGGGTTTGATGGCGGATCGCTGGTTGGAGGATGGTGTATTTCCTATTTTCTATTGGGGGCAAGAATACTTAGGGCCAATGAGTTCTTGGTGGGCCGCTATCGTTCAATGGTGGATGAATCAGCTTGAAGTCGTACAAATGGTTCCAGGATCATCCGACGCTTATTCTTTGTCTCCTCTTGCTCTTTCCATTGGCGCTGCGATCACGGTCTATTTGGGTGTAGTCATTTGGGAGCTAGCTATACATCGACTTTGGGGACCTCTGACGAGCTTGACTATGGCATCTCTGCTCTCCCTAGGCGGGGCGATGCTTTGGCCTATGAGTCTCCGACCTCTGGGCCATGAAGGTTTGGTTCCTCTTACTGGGTTATTAATATTAACAGCGTCTCATTGCTATCGCGACCCTAGTGCTCATTTGCAGTTCTTCTTTGGTATGGCCCTTGGATGGGTGGCGTGGATTCATCATGGAGGGATGCTATTAGCAGCGCCGCTGGCTCTACTCATTTGGAATCGCCACTATCAAATCAACAAAGTGTTGCCCCGATTACCAAGGCTTTTGCTACTCCCCGATATTAGGTCCAGGACCTTGCGGTGGACCTTGTTGGCGATTGCCGTGCTGCTCATTGCTCGATTGCTCCTTGGTCTCGCAATTGATCTATGGATCGGACCATTTGACACTTACATCTTCGGCTACAAATTGCGCGTTCACCATGGTCTCAAACTAGCTGTTGAAACGGCCAAGATTCTGGTGCTGTTCTATGCTGTGATTTTTCTGATCGGTCACGGAAGCCTTAGGAGTTTTCTGAGCGATCATAAAAAGCCGATAGGTTTCTTAGGAGCTGGCTTTCTATTCGCCTATAGCCCGGTTCTGTTAGGTAAAATATTTTCTTGGTATCCTAGCGCCTATACGTTTTCTCCAAAGCTAGCTCCTGTATCGGCTTGGCTAGACCATCTGACTATGAGTTGGAGTTACCTGTTTGATCTTCTGAGTGTCAATGACAGTGAAACTTGGCAGCTGGTCCTGATAGCAGCGCTTTTCTTAATCTCACACTTTTTGGTAATTTCGAAAATCGCGATACAGCCCTCAAGGCTAAAGGTATTTTCCGCCATCTATTTAGCAATGGGGTTGAATTTTCTAATGATATTCATTCTAGGCCAATTTCACAATCGATACGGTTTAGTACTATTTATTGGAATTCTCGCTCACCTCGCCGTGTGGCCTCAGATCGTATTCAAAGCCAACAAAACGAAAGTTTTTGCTACGATTGCAACCTTAATTTTGGTAGGCACAACTCTTTCCTATCAGGTTCAAGAGAGTATTGGCAGATTGAAAGGGGTTGCTTTCCCCCATGATGAGCTAGCCTTGCTTAATAGTGCCACTTGTGAGGTTTACCATGCGAACTACTGGGAGGTTTATCGGCTTGACTTCCTATCGAATCAGAGTCTTCGACTGGTTCCATGGCAAAGCCAAGATCGAAGCTCTACCCGGAGTAAGTTTTTTCATGAAAATTACAGCCTTTTTTGTTGGTTTGTGCAAGGTAGGGTACTAAAGAACGATCCGAAAGCCCTTTAGTGGTTCCACAAGTCATTTCTTACTCTAAATCTTACCGTTCGCTAATATTCCAATAATATATGGACTATTTGGTAAAAATAGACAAAACCCAAATTGCTGAAGTCTTACCAGGAGGGAATTCTAGAATTAAGTCGAACCTGTAAGCATCAGTAAAAACGTCATAAATTACCTCTCTGAAAATTTCGTTAATATTCGCAGGGCTAGGAATCGAAGCCTTGGTTAGTGAGAATGATCAATTGATGAAATTTAGAGGAACTCATCATGAAACTTCTACCCACACCTATATTATTTGTACTCCTATCTTACGTGACGGCTTGTGGTCAGGCGCCGGTTCAGGAAACCAGCTTTAGCAGACCAGCACAGCAGAACGCAGAGGCTCTTGTTGCTCAAGTAACAGGTGAGTTTGATGAAGACGGTCAACTGATCATTCCCAACAGTCTGAGTAGCTCATGGAATGGTGCTGCACTTCTCGGAAACAGTCGGTATCAAGTGATCGCTCAAGATTAGATTAGGGGGACCAAAATGAACAAGATTATAGCAGTTTCTTTATTTATGTTTGGCTGTGGCCGCCCGTTGAAGCAAGTGAATTCAGATGAGCTTCACACCATTGTTGCCCGAGGCCCTGTAGCTAGCCGAGAAGCAAGTCAGCTCGAAACAAGCCTTCAACTGGCAAGTGCTAACACTAAAATTTACCAAATGTATCGATTCGCAGATAGCGATGTGGTTCATAAGATACTATTTGATACCAGCATGGTTGAGGTGGAAACTGGCAACCCAGAGCTAGTTTGTCAGGAACAAATTCGACAGCACCAAGAGTTGCTTACTCCATTCACTCTTGCCAACCTAGAGCTTGCTAAAACCCAGCAGATCGGTAAGGATCTAGTTCAAGTTAGCCTTCAGCGTCTTGAGAACCAGGAAAAGGTTCGTAACGCTTTTGTAGAGTGTTTGTTCAGTCGCTCGGAAGACGGCCTCAAATTACAAAAAATTACAAACAATAGTTTTTTTCACGCACCCCTAGAAACAGGAGAATCTCTCGATGCTACCGATATTCGATTCATCCTTGGTGAAGGTGGTGGCCTACTCGGCGAAATCAAGAAGTCTTGGTTAGCACGACCTGAAGCTGTATACCAAACTAGCGAGTTTGAGTATCAAAAAGGTCGTGAGATGTTCAAACTGACAATTGCTAATGCTACTGGGGAGATTCTTGAAGGCTCCACCAAAAACCTAGCATTTCGACAAACTCTAACGGGCTCCGTTTATCACCGCTCCTACCTAGAGGAAAATCACTTTCAGCAGTCTTTGCCTCTTACGCCGATCCTAACGAGTCAAGGAACGGTTGTAAGTTCTAAGGATGGTTTCTTCCAAAGCTCAGGCTCAGTCCAAGGGGTAAAGCTAGAGAGTGAGCGGGTCGTTGTTTACGGAGCAGATGAAGCGCAACCGATGGTTGTTGATCACGTGGATCATGGCGACTATGGTGTGGCCGTTTCAGATCCAGATAGCAATCATGCGGGGTTAAACAGCTTTGCATCCATCCATCGCATCAACAAGTTTGCAAGGCAATACCTTTCGCCGCAGGACGTTCCGTTTCTTGATAAAGCAATCGATGTGCGCGTGAATCAGTCGGGTGAGTGCAATGCTTTCTACACGACTGGCCGGGCTGTGATATCTTTGTTTCGCGCCGGTGGTGGATGTGCGAACGTGGCTACAGTTAACGACGTGATCTACCATGAGTGGGGTCACGCTCTTGATGATCATACAGGGCGAGTTCAGGGCGTTACTGACGGTGCTTTTTCAGAGGGAATCGGCGACATTGTTTCAGCTTTCTTCAATCAAGACCCAACGATTGGTGTGGGCTTCGTACAAGACGAGAACTACGGTATTCGCAGAATTGATAAGGTGAAAGTTTACCCTCGTGACACCGGCGAAGTGCATCGCGAAGGAGGTATCATCGCAGGCGCATTCTGGAGGCTGAACGAAAGCTTGCAAGAGCGTTATGGCAAGGACAAAGGTCAAGACCTAGCAGCCAGCTATTTCTTTAAGCACCTGCTCTTCACTGATAGTTACCTAGAGTCGTATGATTCTCTTTTGATCCTAGATGATGATGACAACAATCCTGCAACGAGGAGCCCTAACTTTTGCTTGATCACAGAAGTATTCGCAGCTCATGGCCTCGCAACATCTGTAAACTGTGAAGACGATGCACCGCAAACCTTTGAAGCAGATACCAGCCTAACACTGGCGCTCTACGACATCGGCCCAGAGCAAGTCGGCGCCGTTGGCTCAGGCCATGGAATTGACGAGTTCTACCTTTGTATGGGTTCTCAAAAGACCTGCTTGCAAGATGACAGAATTCATTTGAAATTACCTTTGCTGTCACGTAATGACGAAAGAACTTTCTTTGCCTACAAAGGGGCGTTGCCACTTCAGGGTGTTGACGTTGTCACTTTGATTAGCAAGGATATGAACGGTCAAGTGACAGGAAGTAGGCTAGTCAAAATATTCACAAAGTAATAAATATACTTGCCTTAGACTGAAAAACATGGGAACCATAATAATGTATGGTTTTCAAATTCTTTTGAAAGGCTATAATACGCAGCCCTTTTTTGGGTTATCCTAGATTGAATGTGTAGTCAAAAGGAGATTGGATATGTCGGAAGTGGATATCGAGTTGGAAACTAATGAAGACAATGGTGCTGAGGAGAAAGCTTCCGCTAAGGGTCGTAAGGGAGCGTCCAACAAGCCTACAATGAAGAAGATTAGGCTCAACCTTCAAGAGCCAGATGACGGACCTTTGAATACCTTGCAAAACAAGCTTAAAGATCGAGGTCTCAAAAACTACGATCTGTCGGAGACAGTCAGCGAAGCTCTTGCTACAATTCCAAAAGAGTGGTGGGATGAGAAGCTGGAGGAGCTAACCCCCCTAGAGTGGAAGGTCCAAGCGGCCTTAGATAATCCCGAAATGAGGGAAAAGCTGGTGTCATTGCTTGAAGGCCAAGAGTGATCGATCAATTACTGCAAGAGCCAATTCAAATTGCCCCCTGGATTTTATTGTCCCTTGGGGGCTTTGTCGGAGCCCTTAGCGGGCTCTTAGGTGTTGGTGGCGGAGTGCTGATGACGCCCGCCCTGCACATTCTTGGTTTGCCCATGCCGCTTGCTGTGGGCACCACTCTTACCCAGATGGTCGCATCAAGTATTTCTGGAACTATCAAGCATCATTCCCAAGCAAATGTCTCATGGCCACTCGTGCTTGCCTTTGGGCTTCCAGGGGTTCTTGGAGTTCTGGGGGGCAAAGAACTCATGGTGTTTGTGGCGCATAAACCACAGCTCATGGCAAAGCTTGGGCTTATCTATGCTGGATTTCTGGTTCTGATGGCTGGATTGATGGCTAAGAGAGAACTAGCTCCCAAGGGGTCGAGTGGGCGACGCTCAATTTGGAAAGTTGGGCCTCGCTGGAGCCAAGGACAGGGTCTCTACGAGATCTATTATCTACCTTGTATCTTTTTTGGTGTTCTGATCGGTGTGGTGTCAGGGTTAACAGGGTTGGGCGGTGGATTCTTCTACATGCCAATTATGTCACAGCTGATGGATATGCCTCTAAAGGTTTCCGTAGGCTCAAGCCTTGGGATCGTCGTGATTTCAAGTATCGTTGGCGCAACTAGCTATGGCTTCGCCGGAATGTCCGATTTGAACATGGCCGCAATGATAGCAGTAGGTTCTATTGTGGGAAGTGTTCTGGGTGCTACCGCAACCCAATTTGTTCAGGGGCGGCGACTCAAGCTCATGTTCGCGACTCTAGTCTTGATGGCAGCAATTTCTATGGTATTTAAATCCTATGGGCATATGAACCTATCTCTGGGGATTCTATTTATTTCGGGATTCAGTCTGGTTCTTGTTGCTATGACAACAGCAATCCAAAACTACCTCTCCATGGCAAACAAGTAGTTTCTGCCTACTCCAAGGCCTTTAAATTCACGATACACTGAATGTGTCATGATAAAGACGACTGGTCGATCGATGGAGAGGACATGCTAGATAAACTCGAAGGACCGTGGAAATATGTAGGCCTAGCCGTGAGCTTTCCCCTGCTCTTTCAAGAGCCGTTCCTAAGCTTTGCATGGGGGGCGCAAGATCCTCTCTGGCTTCTGTCAATCAAGCGAGGTCTGATCCTATTGCCTGTGCTAGCGATTGTTGCAAGCTGCTGGCTTACCATAGCCTGTGCTTTGACCCTAGTCTTCCGTTCCGAACGAAGAGAATTCGCCCAAGCTCTTTTCATTACATGGTGGGATCTAGGACGCTCGATATTCTCTTACTGGGGCGGTATTGTAAAATTTTTCCTCAACTTCTTTGGGTGGCTCTACGGTTTCCTTAAGCTTGTGATTATCGGGCTGATCATGATCCTTAAGGATCTACTGTTTCTTCCCATTCGAGTTTTTGCGGAAGTGTCGCAAGGATCGTTTAAAGCAGGGATTCCGTGGCCGGCAATCTTTTTAATGCTGGTCTGGACAGTGATTGAAGCCCTGATTTTTACCTTCGTCATGACACCTCTCGTAGTCGATATTCTCGATGGCTTTACAGAAGGGGATTTCGAGGGCGGTATCGGTCTACAGATTGTTCTCTACACCATGTTCTCATTGTTTGTTTTGGGCTCCTACGCCGTGATTCATACTCTCGGACAGGCGGTTGAACGCCGAGATATTCCAAAAGTAGTCATGTATGTGATTGTTGAAGTTATCGTCGCAGTGGTTGAAACAGTTCTGTTTTATCGTGAGTTTGTGGATGCTTTGATCCCTTGGTTTGCACAGTATGCTGGAGATGACTTTGATCTAGGCTTGATAGGAACACTTTCAATAGCATTCTTCATCTGGCTTGGCTTCCGTTGTATGACTTGGTTCTTATTCGGTTCAACAGCGATTCCTACCCTACTAGCTGTGATTCAACGAACGGGTGTTGAAGGGTATGAAGGAACTAAGACAATGCGAGGAGCTGCCAAGGCAGATGCTAAGGAAATCTTTGCTTATGTTAACGAAGTGATAGAGAAATTTAAAACCGATATGGATTGGGTTGAACACAAAGGTAACTACATTTTTAGTTCCTTTATCATCCCTCCATTGCAGATCATCGCAGGTACTGTAAACTTCTGTACCCTTTTAATATCAAGCTCACATTTATTCGAACTCCCATTTCGCTCTTATACCGATATATTGGACGCCAAGGAACTGATATCGTCTGCAAGACAGAGTGTGAAAAAGTAGGAAAGGCTGAATCGATGCTTAAGTTAATTCTGACGGTGATACTATCTATCTCGCTAAGCTCCCACGCATTCGGGGACGATGAGTTATGTGATCACACCAAGGCAAGTAGTAAAAATACTGGGAAATTGGTGATGTTTATTGGGGTCGATATCAGTGGCTCCTTTAAACGTCTGAAAGACAATGCCCTCCGATTCATCTCTCGATATATGTACGCTCATCTCCATGGGTGTGGAGACATAAAAAAGATTCGATCCTTATTTGTTGGTTCTATTGGTGGTGCTAAACCGAATGAGCCGAAGACTTTTTATCCTATTGAGTCCTTCAAGTACAAGAGTATCGATGGGATTGAGAAAGAACTGCGGAAGATATTTAGTAAAACTAGCAACCAGTACACAGACTACAACGCTTTCTTTGCTCAGGTCGCTACTTTTATGAAGAATAAAAAGCTTGTGATGAAGCCCACAGATATTATTCTGCTCAGCGATGGGATACCCGATGCACCGAAGGTCAAGGGTAAGGCCGACTATCGTAGTCTGAAGCTTAAGCCCTTAGAGAATCTATCTCGCAAGATCACCGTGCGGGTCTTATACACGTCAGCCGTCACTGGATCTCAGTGGCAAAGCAGTGTCCCTCGCAATCGTGTGAGGGTTTGGACCCAAGATGCGAATGTGATGAAGATGTGGGAAGCACCAGATATCTTTCTGAAAGGCAAACCCTTCGCTAAGCAAGACCGGTTTTTTAACTGGCTTCGCCAAAATGTCGATTGGTCGGTTCGTAAGAAAACAGTCAAGTAGGCGCTCGAGTTCTGTCGTCTCCCACGAAATAACATATTCCCTAGCAGCGGTCTGTGATAGAGTATGGTGCTAATTGCGGCCAAATGGCGTGATGTGGACAATTGACGACTTGAAGAGGCGCTAAGGATGACTGATGACAAAAAGCCTGCGGTAAACTTCATCCGCAACATCATCAACGAAGATTTGAAAAATGGTAAAAATGGCGGTCGGGTGGTGACACGATTCCCCCCAGAGCCCAACGGCTATCTTCACATTGGGCATGCGAAGTCCATTTGTTTTAACTTTAGCCTCGCTCAAGAATATCCCGGTGGAAAATGCTATCTACGCTTTGACGACACGAATCCAGAAAAAGAAAGTGTCGAGTTCATGGAGTCTATCAAACGGGATGTGGCTTGGCTTGGCTTTGATTGGGAAGATCGCCTGACTCATGCATCAGACTATTTTGATAGGCTGTACGAGCTTGCCGAGGGCTTGATTCAACGTGATAAGGCCTATGTTTGTAGCTTGAATGCTGAGCAGGCTCGTGAGTACCGAGGTACCTTAAAAGAGCCAGGTAAGGACAGCCCTGATCGCAATCGACCCGTGGAAGAGAGCTTGGATCTTTTTAGGAGAATGAAGGCTGGAGAGTTTGCAGATGGCACCTATACCCTTCGTGCCAAGATTGATATGAGTTCGGGTAACATCAATATGCGCGATCCGGTTTTGTATCGCATACGTAAAGTTCATCATCATCGCACCGGTGATAAGTGGAATATTTATCCCATGTATGACTACACTCACCCGCTTTCCGATGCTTTTGAGGCAGTGACTCATTCGATCTGTACCCTCGAGTTCCAAGACCATAGGCCGCTTTATGATTGGATCATCGAGCAGTGTGAAACTGAATTCGTGCCTCACCAGTACGAGTTTTCTCGATTGAATGTGAACTACACGATAACCTCCAAGCGGAAGCTGAAGTACTTGGTTGATCAAGGTCTGGTCAGTGGCTGGGACGACCCCAGAATGCCAACCATTTCAGGTATGAGGCGTCGCGGATTAACTCCAGCTTCACTTCGCAAATTCAGTGAGCGAACAGGGATCTCTAAGAAAGAAACCATTATCGATGTGGGTATTTTAGAAGAAGAAGTCAGAAATGATCTCAACGAAACTGCTAAGCGAGCCTTTGCGGTTCTAGACCCAATTAAGGTTACAATCAGTAATTATCCAGAAGGCAAAGAAGAGGTGATTGAAATCCCTAATCATCCGCAAAAGCCAGACTGGGGAACGAGAGAGATTCTATTCGAGAAAACACTCTATATTGATCGCTCCGATTTCTTGGAAGATGCACCACCAAAATTCTTCCGTCTGAGTCCTGGCAAGGAAGTTAGGCTCCGCTATGGTTATGTGATTCGATGTGATGAAGTGATAAAAGATGATGCAGGTGTCGTTCGGGAGCTGGTTTGTACTTACGATCCGGATACCTTAGGCGGCAAGAAGCCTGCTGATGGGCGCAAAGTTAAAGGAATCATTCACTGGCTTTCAGAGTCTGGTTCGAAGCCTGCTCTCGTTCGGATCTACGATCGTCTGTTCAATGTGGAAAACCCAGGAGTGGTAGAGTCAGTAGAAGACGCTCTCAATCCTGAGTCGCTATTGACGATGGTTGATAGCCGGATTGAAAATAGTCTTACTCAGGTAGCACCTGGCGACACCTTTCAATTCGAGCGCCTTGGTTACTTCTGTGCAGACCAGATCGAGTTTAGCGCCGAGAAGCCTGTATTCAATCGAACCGTAACGCTCAAAGATACCTGGCAGTCTAAGAATTAATTGTTTAGGGGAGTTTCTAGCTCCCCTAACTTGCCTTCATTCGTGTAGGAGGCAAACAGAACCCATACCTTCAAGTGGCTTCCTTTCTGGCTTGTTATTTGCCTACAAGATCTGGTCTAGAGTTTAGAATTTATAAAGTTAGACTATTGAAACCTACAGTTTCGTACTTCATTCTGAGGTCGTATGATCTAAATCTAGTAATATTACTATATATGGGGTCGTTTACAGAAAAACTGGCATATTCATGTCGATTCATATTTTGCAGGAAAATAGGCATAAATAATCAAAATACCCATGTTAAATGAATGCTACCAAATGGTATCGGAAGCCCTTGAGTTTTTGCTGGGAAACAGTAATTTCAATAAAATTTACAGTTATTTAAAAGATATATTCCTCGAATCTGAGTTCTAATGCGTGCCTGCATAAAATGGCTGGATACCCGCGATTTGAAGGGATTTTGTGAGTTTTACAATGATGCTAGGTCAAAATGGGACTTGAAAGACCTATATTCACGTTGGTATACTCCAGGCCTCAGTTGTAATGTAACAATTTTTTGGCGACTAGAATTGAGTGACCGGGGAGGCCTCGTGACAATTCAGGAGTGGAAAAAGCTCAGCCCAAATCCAACCAACCGGTTGGGCCCTTGGCTTGTCAGCTTGCACGATGAGAGTCCACCAGGGACGGCAAAACCATGTGATGTAGAAGACGTGCTGGAGTCAAATCCAATTCAACCGCGATCTTCTCGAACTGTCGAGTGGTACTCTGTCTCCTATCTTAAGCTCCTTTCCCGAAGTCTCATGGGAACAACAAATGACTTTAGCCCTTTTAAAGACACCCCTCAAAAAGGTCTGAAGCTCCTACGAACAAGAGATGTCAAACCCCGTACTATTCTTGAACGGCGCGCATATATGCAATTGCGCAGGCATTCAAGTTACGGCTTTAGAAAGACTTTGAATAAACATTTCTAGTGATTTTTCTGGTTGGAATCCCAACTAGTCTCAATCGAGTTATCGTCTAGTCGCGAAAACGATTGCTGCATCTGATCGTCCACTTAAGATCGAGGTGAACTATGAACAAGCAGGAGCGTATGCATTTCTTCCGTGACCCCAGGGAGGTCCAAAGAGATGCCTGTGGTGTTGGTTTTGTCGCCAACATGAAAGGAATTCCAAGCCACAAGATCGTCAAAGATGGTTTGACCATTTTAAATCGTTTAGACCATCGGGGTGGCCGTGCTAGTGATAATCTCACGGGCGATGGAGCTGGAATTATGGTTGGAATTCCACATAGCTTCATCTCAAAGTTGGCTTTGGAGCAGTCTTGGTCAGCCCTAGAGCCTGGTAAATATGCGGTTGGGGTCCTATTCTCGCCTAAGGATCAAGAGCTCGATGAGTGGACGACTAATTTAGTGGAGTCGGTGGTAAGGGAAGAGGGGCAAGAGCTTGTAGGTTGGCGTGATGTGCCTGTAAACTCGGCAGTTCTCGGACCCATTGCGAAAGAAAGTGAGCCACGAATCAGACATTTCTTTATTAGAAAGGGTGTTTGTGAAGCTAAAAGCTTCCCCTGGAAGCTATATGTGATGCGGAAGGTCATCGAAGAACGAGCACGATCCAAGCTCGGCATCACTCAAAAGGATGTCTACATCTGTAGCCTGTCTACCAGCACTATGATTTACAAAGGTTTGCTACTCTCTCATCTAATTTCTGAGTACTACCTTGACTTGAAAAACGAGGACTTCAAAACTCCTTTTTCCTTGGTGCACCAAAGATTCAGTACCAATACGATGCCCTCATGGCCCTTGGCCCAGCCGTTCAGGTTTATTGGTCATAACGGAGAGATCAATACTCTTCGCGGCAACATCAATTGGATGCGTGCACGACAAAGCCAATTGAAGTGTGAGATTAAGGGTGCAGATCTTGAAAAGATCGGTAGCGTATGTACCCCGGGAGCCAGCGATTCCGCTATTCTGGATAACACAATCGAGTTCTTGCTCCATTCAGGTCGGTCTATGGAGAAGGTCCTATCTATGGTTGTGCCGGAGCCATGGGAAAACCGTATGGATATGCCACAGGAATTGAAGGATTATTACGAGTACCAATCCTGTTTGATGGAGCCATGGGATGGACCAGCTTTCATTGGCTTTGCCGATGGGCACCGGGTAGGGGCCGTACTCGACCGTAATGGCCTGCGGCCTGGGCGGTACTGGATTACCCGTGATGATCACGTGATCATGGGTTCAGAGGCTGGATTGCTTGATGTTGCACCTGAGGAGATCGTGAGCAAGGGGAGGCTTAGCCCAGGCAAGATGTTTATGGTCGATATGGAAAACGGAGAGGTGAAGTCAAATGAAGCATTGAAATCGAGCCTTGCTTCAGACAACCCCTATGGCCATTGGCTGAGTAACCATCGTGTGAAACTTTCTGAGCTGCCAATACCCGTTGAAGAGCCAGAGTTGCTCCCCAACGACGAGGAGATGCATCGGAAGCAGCATCTGTTTTCCTATACACGAGAAGATTTGAGGGTCATTCTTGCCCCTATGGCGATGGAAGGCAAGGAACCTACAGGGTCTATGGGCAACGATGCGCCTCTGGCAATTCTATCGCGCAAGAGACCGTTGCTGTTTAACTACTTCAAGCAGCTATTTGCACAGGTCACGAATCCTGCTATCGATGCCATTCGTGAAGAATTGGTTACCTCCTTGGCAACGAGCCTAGGGCCTGAAGGCAACCTACTCGATGAAAGTCACTTGCAATGTAAGATGATTCGGATGAAGCAGCCGATTCTTTCCAATTTAGATTTAAAGCGGATAAAAGTTCTTCGAGCCGGGCCCCTAAAAACAACGACTCTATCTATATGTTACGATCCTCTTCAAGCGAACTTGCGTCAAGCTCTTCAAGTTCTACGTAGGGAAGTCGAACGTGCTATTGAGGAAGGTCATACCATCGTCATCTTGAGTGATCGTGAAGCGACGCTAACTCAAGTGGCGATACCGAGCCTCTTGGCAGTTTCGGCGGTTCACCACGAACTCATCAACCAAGGCTTAAGAACTCGCTGTAGCCTTATTCTTGAGAGTGCAGAACCACGGGAAGTTCATCACTTCTGTACCCTACTTGGTTATGGTGTGGCAGCGATCAACCCATACCTCGCTCTTGATATCATTCGAAAGCGGAATCCTATCGATGGCTATGGTGCAGATCTCAATGTTGCTACCCTGCAATCTAACTATATTCGTGCCATTGGCAAGGGTATCCTCAAGGTTATGTCAAAAATTGGGATCTCCACATTGCAGTCCTATCGGGGGGCACAGATATTTGAAGCCGTGGGTCTCTCCCAGCAACTTGTGGATGACTATTTTACCTGGACTCCGACCCGAATAGAAGGCTTGGTCCTTGAAGATATCGAGCGAGACTTGCTGAGTCGTTATCGTGAAGTGCGGGCTCTCGCCGGTAAGAAACCTCATCTCGATGTTGGTGGCGACTATCACTGGCGCCGAAATGGTGAAAAACATCTTCACTCTCCCGACATGATAGCTAGCCTCCAGCATGCCACACAAATTAACGGCCGCGAAGAGTTCGCTAAGTTCTGCGAGACGGTGGATGATCAATCCAAGGTTCAGCTCACGCTTCGAGGCTTGATGCGATATAAACCTGCTAGCAAACCCATTGCTCTCGAAGAGGTTGAATCAGTTCCAGATATCCTAAGGCGTTTTTCCACGGGAGCGATGTCTTTTGGATCGATATCCAAAGAGGCTCATGAAACGATCGCTGTTGCCATGAATCGAATGGGCGGTCGATCGAACTCTGGGGAAGGTGGAGAAGACGCAGAACGATTTACTCCGGATCCTAATGGTGACTTGAGGCGAAGTGCGATCAAGCAGGTGGCAAGTGGTCGCTTTGGAGTGACCAGCCATTATCTTGTGAATGCAGATGAGTTACAGATAAAAATTGCTCAAGGGGCGAAGCCCGGCGAAGGAGGGCAACTTCCTGGACATAAGGTAGATCAATCTATTGCTAAGGTGCGGCATAGTACTCCGGGGGTTACATTGATTTCTCCACCCCCGCATCATGATATCTACTCCATTGAAGATTTGGCTCAACTGATCCACGATCTCAAGAATGCCAACGATCAAGCTCGAGTATCTGTAAAGCTTGTATCCGCTGTCGGGGTTGGGACCATTGCAGCTGGAGTTGCAAAAGCGAAGTCTGATGTGATCCTAATTTCTGGTTATGAAGGAGGTACTGGGGCTAGTCCCATTACATCGATAAAACATACCGGCCTTCCATGGGAGTTGGGCTTGGCGGATACCCATCGAACCCTTCTTGAAAATGGTCTAAGAGATCGCATTGTCTTGCAAACCGATGGTCAGTTGCGAACGCCACGGGATCTCGCGATAGCTACGATGTTGGGGGCTGAAGAGTGGAGTATCGGATCGGGGGCGTTAGTGGCTCTTGGCTGCATTATGATGCGTAAGTGTCATCTCAATACTTGCCCAGTTGGTATTGCTACTCAGGACCCCGAGTTGAGAAAGAAGTTTCATGGTAAACCAGAACATCTGATTAATTACTTTGTACTCCTTGCCGAGGGGCTTCGTGAGATCATGGCTTCACTAGGTATCCGAAAGGTTACAGACCTTGTCGGGCGAAGTGATCTCTTAAGTTTAAACGACGAGATCGAGCATCCCCTCTTAAGTCGCATCAGTCTTGATCAGATTTTAGGCGCACCAGAAAAACCAGTTGGCAAACCATATCAAGCAACCCTCCAAGACCATGAGCTTGAACAAAGTTTGGATCGAAAGATACTTTTACCTGCTCTAAAAAGGGCGATCGAGTCCAAGGAGCCAGCAAAACTTCACGTTCCGATTCGAAATACCAATCGAACAGTTGGTACCATTGTCTCTAGTGAAATCTCGCGGCGTCACGGTGCGAAGGGCTTGCCTCGGCACTTGATCCGCCTTCACTTCAAAGGCTCAGCCGGACAAAGCTTTATGGCTTTTGGAGCCAAGGGGGTCTTTGCTAAGGTTGAGGGCGAGGTCAATGACTACTGTGGTAAAGGACTTAGTGGAGCCGATATTGTTGTTGTGCCTCCCAGCCAATCCAGCCCCGAGATAGAGTCTCAGATTATTTGTGGTAACACAACACTATACGGAGCTACGAGTGGTCGCATGAACGTGTTGGGGCGAGCAGGAGAGCGCTTTGCAGTTCGAAATAGTGGTGCCATTGCTGTGGTAGAAGGGGCGGGCGATCACTGCTGTGAATATATGACTGGTGGTCGGGTTGTGGTGCTTGGTTCCACAGGCCGTAATTTTGGTGCAGGTATGAGCGGTGGAATCGCCTACGTCTACGATCAAACAGGAGAGTTCTCCGCAAGGGTCAATCCTGAGATGGTTTCATTGGAGCAAGTTAGTAGCAAAGAGGATCGTACGGAGTTATATCATTTGATCAAAAGTCATTTAGATGCAACCGGCAGTCGTAAGGCGCGCCGCATTCTTGATGACTGGGATAATGAATTAAGTAAGTTTGTTAGAGTTATCCCAGGAGCCACCGGTGGCAAAACCAGCTTTCTGCCGGAAACAGTCGAACTAGATATTTCAGCCTCAGGCTACGATGATCATTTAGGAACAAACAAATTGGAGCAAGGAGGTTTTCATGGGTGAATTAAATGGATTTCGAAGCTACTCACGAGAAGTTCCCAGAAAACAACCTGTTGAAAATAGAGTTCAACACTTTAAAGAATTTGTCGAGCCGTTGAGTGATGAGTCCCTTCGCGAGCAAGGGGCGCGATGTATGGATTGTGGGGTTCCCTTTTGTCATCAAGGCTGTCCTTTAGGTAATCTTATCCCAGAGTGGAATGATCTAAGCTCTGCTGGTCACTGGCAAGAAGCTCTAGAAGTTTTGCATAGTACAAACAACTTTCCTGAGTTTACAGGGCGGGTTTGCCCAGCTCCCTGCGAGACATCTTGCGTTCTTGGCATCAATGAAGATCCAGTATCGATCGAGGCGATAGAGATGGCGCTGGCTGATCGTGGCTTCGCTGAAGGTTGGGTTCAGCCACAGCCTCCTGCAATTCGTACAGGAAAGTCTGTAGCTGTGGTGGGAAGTGGCCCTGCGGGCCTGGCGGCAGCTCAACAACTCAACAGAAAAGGTCATCATGTAACGGTTTTCGAGCGAGACGATCGGCCTGGGGGCTTGCTGACCTATGGTATTCCGGACTTCAAGCTCGAGAAGGCTAAGGTCTTCCGTCGTGTGAAGCAGATCCAAGACGAAGGTGTTAGCATCCGCTGCGGGGTTCACATTGGTCGCGATATGAGTCTTGAGCAGCTTAAAAAGGATTTCGATGCAGTTCTCTTAAGCTGTGGTGCGACTAAAAAGCGAGATTTGCCAATTGATGGTCGAGAGTTACAAGGCATCTATTTTGCTGATACTATATTGCGGCAATCAACGCGCCGCGTGCTAGGTGATGTGATCCATGAAAACGAAGTGACGGCTAAAGGTAAGCACGTTGTTGTTATTGGAGGAGGTGATACGGGATCTGACTGTGTCGGGACTTCCAACCGTCAAGGGGCCAAGTCTATCACCCAATTTGAAATTATGGAGATGCCTCCGAGCCTTGGAAAGTACCCAAGAGCATTGGAGAGAGACCCGCGATCTCCTTGGCCTAACTGGCCTTATATGCTGCGAACATCCACGTCTCACGAGGAGGGGGTGGATCGTCACTGGTGTCTGCAAACCAAGCGCTTTGTGGGGAATGACCAGGGTCAGGTTACTGGCTTGGTCACCGAACAGGTGCGATGGATGGGGCAAGGGGCAGATAGGCGACTGGAGTTGGTGCCAGGGTCGGAAAAAGAATGGCCTTGTGATTTAGCACTTCTCGCCATTGGCTTTACTGGCCCAGAAACTGAGGGCCTTGTGCAGGATGCTCATCTCAAGCTAGGCAAGAGCGGTAATATTGAGGCGAACGATTTAGATTACCTGACTTCAGTACCTGGAGTTTTTACTGCTGGTGATATGAGGCGAGGCCAGTCGCTTGTTGTTTGGGCTATTCAAGAAGGGCGTCAAGCGGCGGAGTCGATTCATCGCTATCTATCACCGTAAGAAGAAAGCATAGAGCCAGAAGGCTCTATGCTTTGTAGGTGTATTAGCCTAGGGCTTGGACTAAGTTCAGTGCAGTTTGTGGGAATGTGTTGGCTTGGCTGAGAACAGCTGTACCGGCCTGCTGGAGAATCTTCTCGGATGTAAACCTTGCGGTTTCGTGCGCGAAATCTGTATCCTCGATTCGGCTTCGAGCGGCTGTTAAGTTCTCGACCTGGACTCCCAAGTTGTTAATGGTAGAACCGAGTCTGTTCTGGATCGAACCTAGGTAGGCGCGATGTTCAGATACTTTGATGATCGCATCATCGAGTTTCATGATACTGTTCTGAGCGATCTCCTTGCCATTGACTCGGGTACCGTCTTCGGCCTCTCCGATATTAAGACTACCCTCTCCATCGGTAAAGGCGTTCACCCGACCCAGATCAATTTTGATGATGTTGACCTGGTTTCGTTGGGACACGTCGTCTACTTCCTGGTAGTAGTCCTTACTGACCTGGATTTCGAGAGGGAACGTACCATCAGCATTGGCCAATTCCTCGGGGATGTCCTTCTCACCAACCAGTAGTCGCGTGCCGTTGAATTCAACCGAGCTTGCAATTCGGTCGATTTCTTCCTTCAGAGCGATAAACTCTTGGTCGAGAAAGCCTCTTTCCGTTTGGCCGACAGTGTCACTTGCCGCTTGAACAGCTAGCTCTCGCAATCGCGTGAGCATGGCTGTGGTTTCCATAAGGCCACCCTCAGCAGTTTGGACGAGAGATATACCATCATTGGCATTTCGTTTCGCCTGCAGCAAAGATCGAACATCGGCATGTAAGTTTGATGCAATGGCTAAGCCAGCGGCATCATCTGCTGCCTTGTTGATGCGCTTACCTGATGCCAACTTTCCAGCAGAATCGGTCACTGCTAGAGTCGATCTCTCCAAGCGCCGTTGAGAGTTAATCGATGCTACGTTGGTCCTAATTCTTAAACCCATCCATGACCTCCTGTCTTAGGCTTTTACACACTGGGTAACGACTTCATAAGCCTATTCGCCAATTGTCTGACGCCATTAACAAAGTCGACCCGAAAATCTGATAGACCTTTGATTTTATTAATCTAAAAAATTGAAAAAAACTCAGAGAACCTTACCCTAGGAAAAATTTGCCTATCTAACTTATGGGAATTAATAGATTTTTGTGAGAGTCGGGGAGTAAGGTTTCGTTTTGGGGTTTAGATTCTTAGCAGACAAGCCAAGCCATAGCTTAGCCCATAGAGTGAAGATGTTTTCTTGCGGTTGTCAAAGCTCATGATTCCATATTGAATGCCAGCGTTTACGCCAAGACTTAGGCCTTCGGTGATGTTGATGTGATACTCCCCACCAATGGCAAGTTTGAAGCCAGATTTGAGCTGACTATCGACAATTGCGGTAGCGCCATCGGCAGTAGTATCATACTGGGTTCGTATTCTACCATCGATCATAGTATCTAGGATAACAGTTCCCTTGGTGTAACCGAACTTGGGAATTTTCTTCAAAACAGCAATCTCAGTGCTGAGGGAATTAATATGTAGGTTGGTCTTCGCTCGACCTTTGGTAAGGTCAGGTCCTGGTTTGCCAAGCTCCATATTACTCAATCCAATTCCTACATGAAACAACTGTTGCCTGCGGCTAAATAACAAAGCTAGTACCGAGCGAAATTCCCGAACCGAACCATCGAAAAATGAACCGGAAGCTGGAGCATTGTCACTATAAAGCCCTGACTGTGGTGTTTCTGGTAAACTGTCTGGGTCACCAAGATCCAGGTTCAGAGAGCCATTGTTATAAACCAAAAAAACATGAAAATTTTCTGCAAAAGTTAGTGTCCCTCGGGGAGGTGGGGTCTCCTGTGAAGGGCTTCGGGTACCTTCAGATTGCAAGGTGCTGCCCTTAGCTTGGGAACCGGCAAGCAGTAAAATCAAGAACAGAATAGGCCCGGAGTACACAATTTACCTCTTAGGGTATCCGAAGGGTCGCCAACGGTGGAGTTGATTGATACGATTAAGATTTCGGTGATTGGCAGGCAAACTTTAGAAAAATGAAAGGCAGCCTGAGCCAGGCTGCCTTCCAGGAGTGAGGTAGTCTTATTACTTGTTGAACTGCTCTTCTTCAGTAGAGCCAGCAAGTGCCGCAGTTGAAGCTTCGCCACCGGTGATCGTCATGAGAACGTTATCGAAGTAGCCAGTACCAACTTCACGTTGATGCTTGACAGCTGTATAGCCATCGCTCTCCCGCTTAAATTCTCGTGATTGAAGATCTACAAAAGCTGTCATGCCAGTGGTTTTATATGCCTTAGCAAGATCGAACATGTGGTAATTGATGGAATGCCATCCAGCTAAGGTGATAAATTGAAATTTGTAACCAAATTCTGCCAAGTCGGTTTGAAACTTAGCGATCGACGTCTTATCTAGCTTGGCTTCCCAATTGAAAGACGGCGAGCAGTTATAAGCCAACATCTTATTAGGATATTTTTCTTTGATAGCTGCTGCAAATTCTTTAGCTTCACCGATGTCAGGAACTGATGTTTCAAACCAGATAAGATCTGCATATGGAGCGTAACTCAAGCCACGAGCGATAGCAGAATCTAGCCCAGGCTTAACTTTGAAATAGCCTTCCGGAGTTCGTTCGCCAGTGAGGAACGGTGCATCCACAGGATCGATATCGGAGGTCATGAGAGTCGCTGCCAAGGAGTCCGTTCGGGCGATGATGTAGCTGGGTACGTTGCATACATCAGCAGCCAAGCGAGCTCCGGTCAAAGTCCTAATAAATTGAGAGGTAGGCACAAGAACTTTACCCCCAAGGTGACCACACTTTTTCTCAGACGCAAGTTGATCTTCGAAATGAACCGCAGCGGCTCCAGCTTCGATCATGCCCTTCATAAGTTCGAACGCATGAAGAGGGCCGCCAAATCCAGCCTCGGCATCTGCAACGATTGGCGCATACCAATAGATATCTTCCTTGCCTTCTACACGATTGAGTAAGTCGGCTCGCATCAAGGCGTTGTTCAAACGTTTGACAAGCTGTGGAACGCTATTGCTTGGGTACAATGATTGATCGGGGTACGTTTGTCCAGATTGATTGGCGTCTGCAGCAACCTGCCAGCCACTCATGTAGATGGCCTGCAGCCCCGCCTTAACCATCTGAACAGCCTGAGATCCCGTTAGTGCTCCTAGCGAATTCACATAGGCTTCTTCTTTAAGTAACTTCGTGAATCGATTTGACCCAGCATTTGCCAGTGAATGATCCACTGGAATGGAAGGCATGAGCTTTACCACTTCATCAGCGGTGTAATTGCGCGTGATGCCATCCCACCGTGGATTTTCATCCCAGTCCTTGTGAATCTTTTCAATCATCTCTTGCTTGTTCATCGTGCCCTCCAAAAAATAGCCCTATTAAAGCAAACGATAAGCCGGAAGAGTGAGGAAGTCAGTGAACTCGGGGCTTAGCACCAAGCCATCAAGGATTTCGATAACCTCTTGGTGTCGGCCTTCATAAACGCCGCCCAGGGCCTCTAGTTCTTGCTGTCTTAGTTCGCTATATAACTCCGGGGTCACCACTCGTCCATCGTCCAGCTCAGCCTTTAAGTGGACCCATTGCCAAAGTTGAGCTCGCGAGATTTCTGCGGTTGCTGCATCTTCCATGAGGTGATGCAATGCCACAGCTCCGAGTCCGTTTAGCCAATGGTTCATATATTGAATCGCGATACGAATATTGCTTCGAACGCCATCTTCAGTGATACGAAAGTTATCGAGAGAAAAGTTGCAAAGATCTTGCGGACGGATGTGAACGTCTTCACGGAGGACGTGCTTTTGATGAGCGTGATCCCCGAATGCCTCCGTGAAGACTCCGTTAGCTACTGGCACGAGATCTGGATGGGCAACCCAAGTGCCGTCGCAGCCAGAACTAGCTTCCTGCTGTTTATCTGCTGTAACCTTAGAAATTGCAATTTCATTTATTTTTTCATCTTTGCGACTTGGAATAAATGCGGCCATTCCACCTATGGCATGAGCATTTCGCTTGTGGCAAGTCTTTATCAAAAGCTCCGTATAAGCCTTCATAAATGGGGCATGCATCGTCACAAGGCTACGATCTGGTAGCAAAGCTGAACGATGAGATTTAAATTTCTTAATTACACTAAAAATGTAGTCCCAGCGTCCGGCATTTAAGCCTGAAGCGTGATCCTTAAGCTCAAAGAGGATTTCGTTCATCTCAAAAGCTGCTAGGATGTTTTCAATCAGGCAGGTAGCACGAATAGTACCTTTTGGAATTCCTAGTTCCTCTTGGGCAAAGATAAAAACGTCGTTCCATAAGCGGGCTTCAAGATGACTTTCCATCTTGGGCAAGTAGAAATATGGTGCTGTATTACGAGCCAGTCTTTCCTTGGCGTTGTGAAAGAAATATAGCCCAAAGTCGAAGAGGCTCGCTGACATTTCGATGTCATCGACGAGGAGATTTTTTTCTGTGAGGTGCCAGCCGCGAGGCCGAACAAGCAATGTCGCAATTTCACTGTCTGGTTTTAGCTTATAGGTTTTACCATTGCTGGGGTTTGTAAATGAAAGTTGATGGCGAACGGCAGCCTTAAGGTTAAGCTGGCCATCGAGCATGTTCTCCCAGGTAGGAGACGAAGCATCCTCTAAGTCGGCCATGAAAACCTTTGCTCCAGAGTTCAGAGCATTAATGATCATTTTCGCATCTGTGGGGCCAGTGATTTCAACTCGGCGATCTTGAAGATCGTGAGGAGTTGCTGCCACTTGCCAATCCCTTTCGCGAATCTCTTGCGTATCCGATAGAAAAGTTGGAAGTTCTCCTTGGTCGAGCTGCTCTTGGCGTTTTATCCGCTTTTCAAGAAGGGATAGGCGTTGGGAGTTAAACTTTCGTTGGAGTTTGACCAGAAATTCGACTGCAGGCTTAGTGAGGACATGATCAATGTGTTTCGATTCAGTTGCAGCCTGTAGCTTTAATCCAGAGATGTTGTACATGATTAAATTCCTCATTTTAAGCACAGTTCTCCGTTTCCCTTCTGGTCAAGGAGAGACAAAATTCTGGAAACCATTCACAATGGAATTGTTTTAAGGTGCAGATACCAACTTGTTCAAGCGATGACTCAAGTGTTCGCCTCCCTTTGATAACTGCAAGTATCTATCGTGGTCATGGATCTATAGACTAGTTCTGATCTGCTTTGAAGTCTAGATGCTACAATATAGGGTGTCAACAACCTTCAGATGACACGATAAAATAAGATATTTTTGTAGTTTAATAACGAGAAATTCTTTCGTGGAAAGCGTTATACTCAATCTGTGCTTTTATATCTCGTAATCTTTCATTGCAGAAAACGATTCACTTTTAAATCATGGATCGAAATCCATAGGTCGCTCTATAAAATCTTGGCAAATCTCTGCGACAATCATTAAAAATCTACCTCTTGGTAAGAAGTGTTCAACTTAGGTACTCAATAGAAGCTCGAAGTCTGCCGATCCAGGTAGGAATAAATGGCATGCTGGTAAAATTCAGAGTCGTTTTTAGAGCCAATTCCGAGTAGTGTAGAAGTGTTGAACATTGATGGAGGAATCAACGATTCAAGAAGTGGTATCAAGTCAATCAGAGCCCGCCGGAGCCATTCTAGTTGGAATTCTGCTGAGTGGTGAATCTTTTGAAAAATTGAAAGAAGATCTCGACGAGTTAGAGTCGCTGCTCGACACTTTAGGTGTTCGCGTCCATGGTCGTATTGTGCAAAAAAGGCATAGGCTGACGGCCAAGACGCTATTGGGGACTGGTAAAGTCGACGAAATAAAAGAACTAGCCGAGTCTTACAACGCTGATTGGGTGGTTTTCGATCGAGCCTTGTCCCCTCCACAAGTGAGAAACCTTGAAGAGATGACGTGTAAAAGTGTCATGGATAGAACTGGGGTGATTCTTGAGATCTTTTCGAAGCACGCCCGTACGAATCAAGCCAAGACCCAAGTTGAAATTGCAAGGTTGGAATATTTGCTGCCTCGTTTGACCGGAGCGTGGACTCACTTTCAAAGGCAGGCAGGTGGTGGTGTGCGATCTCGTGGTATGGGTGAGAAGCAGATCGAAATCGACCGTCGTCGTGCCCGTGAGCGGATTGCTAAGCTGCAAAAACAGCTCGATCAAATTCGCAAGGAAAAGCAAACCCAACGCAAAGCCCGCTCTCAAGAGCTTAAAGTGGCGATTGTGGGGTATACGAATTCAGGCAAGACGACTTTAATGAAGTCGCTTACCCGAGCTACTGTGGCTGGCAAAAACGAGTTGTTCGCAACCCTCGATACCAATATCAAGGCTATCGATCCCAGAACAAGACCGAAGATTTTATTATCCGACACCGTAGGGTTCATTCGTAATCTTCCTCATAGCCTTGTGGAATCCTTTAAATCCACTCTCGACGAGGTTCGAGAAGCGGATCTATTGCTACATGTGGTTGATGTTAGTTACCACTCCTACGAAGATCACATTCGTATCACCAGACAGGTCCTTGAAGAAATTGGTGCTGGCGACGTTCCCCAGCTCATGGTTTTTAATAAGTCTGATCTTTTAGATGATCCAATCTTACCAAGGGTTCTGAAGGCTGCTTACCCAGGAAGCCAGACACTTTCGGCAAACTCTCCTGAGGAAGTGAATCAGCTTCGCGATCACATCTACGGGTTTTTTCGCAAGAACCTTGTGAGTTATTCAGTCGCAATAGATATTTCAGAGCAGACTGCTCTATCGAAGGTTTATAACAATTGTCTCATCCTAAAGACGGATTATGATGAAACCGGAAAAATGGTTTTTTATGTGCAGTCGACCCGCGCGACGATGGCAAAACTTAGAAAGTATATTGTTGAGCTAGAAGACGATGAGTCTTCAGAAGAAAAGAGCATGGAGCCAGACTATGTCACTGATTAAGTTAGACGAGAAGTTCTTAGGAACAGAGCTTCGCGAAAAAGTTGATGCCAAGATGAGTGTTGCTGTCGAAAAACTTCACAGCATTCAAGAGAAATCTTGTGTCGGATCTGAGTATACCGGATGGTGGGATTATCCCCAGATCTACGGGTTTAATCTGGTTAAAGATGTGCAGGCCTATATTAATTCTCTCGATGTGGCCTATGATCTCGTTCTTGTGATTGGAATCGGTGGATCGTACCTGGGCACGAGAGCTGTATCATCTGCCATGCAGCACAGTTACCAAGGATTGGTGAACAGTGATAAGCCTTTGATCAGTTTTTTAGGGCATCATCTTTCAGAAACAGCGATGATTGAAGTTCTTGATCTTCTAGACGAGCGACAGCCTATTGTTAACGTCATCAGTAAATCAGGAACAACTACGGAACCTTCAGTGGCCTTCCGAGTGGTTCGTAAGTATATGGAAGACCGTTTTGGAAAGGATGAGGCTTCCAAGCGGATTATCGCAACCACAGATAAGGATAAAGGGGCTCTCCGACAGGTGTCTCAAGATTTGGGATATAAAAGTTTTGTGGTTCCAGACGACATTGGTGGTCGCTATTCAGTTCTCTCTCCTGTTGGTATCGTACCCCTTGCACTCGCGAAAATCGATGTGGAAGCTTTGATGGAGGGTGCCCATCAGGTTTTCAATGAACTCAAGAGTGGTGATCTCAATAACCATCCAGTGCTACGCTACGCCGCGGCTCGGAACGTGGCTTATGAGTCGGATAAAAGAATCGAAATTCTATCTTACATCAACCCAAAATTATTTTACGTTGTTGAATGGTGGAAGCAGTTGTTTGGCGAGTCCGAAGGCAAGGATGGTAAGGGGCTTTTCCCTGCAGGCCTAGCCTATACAACCGATCTTCACTCTTTAGGGCAGTATGTTCAAGAAGGGGTTCGTAATCTTTTCGAAACCTTCATTCACTTCGATGATGCCAGCACATCCCATAGGGGAGCTGTGGAGCAGCAATTGAAGGTTCCCGTAAGTGAATCCAACGTCGATCAGATTGGTTATCTAGAAGGTAAGCGCATCAACGATATCAATTACGGGGCGATGGTAGCCACCAAAATAGCTCACTTTGATGGTCAGGTTCCTTGTGTAGAAATTCAAGCGCCATCACTAAGTGAAAAAACGATCGGTGCATTGTTTGCCTTTTTTGAAACGGCATGTGCGGTGAGCTGCTTGATGCTTGATGTCAATCCCTTCGATCAGCCTGGAGTCGAGGCCTATAAGAAGAATCTATTCGGTCTGATGGGGAAGCCTGGGTTTGAGGATTTGGGGCAAGAGTTGAAAACTAGGCTCTAGTTGCTTTGTATGTTTCGTTCTTCTCATGCTGCAGACAGTCTCCGGCATGGGAACACCTACCTTAAATGGCTGGTCAACTGGATGGATAAATTTCCAATCAGTCGATTCTAAAGTCTAATATCTGGGCTCTTTTTTGAATCTGCCCTCTAGCAAAGAATACTCTGTTTCAGCCACATCGCTCAATACAGCTTTTTCGACACATGGAACTTTAATTTAAGGCGTTTAGGAAAAGTCGCTAGTGATTTGAAATTACCTGTTCGTTTTATTGAGGTATTGCAAGAATTAAATGCTTGGTTGAGCACTCACTTAGAATATAGTCGCAGTTAGATTGGGGCCTCAATAGGTAAGTTATCGGGGAAAGAATATAGCGGAGCTATGGATTGCTATGTTCAGTTGTGGTGGATAGGCGGCATCGATCAACTAGACCCTAAATAAAACCCAGCACTCTGAATCATTCGGGCTGTTAAGCCCCAAATCGAGTGGCTCTCATAGCGGTAGATGTAGCTGTGACGATTGATACCAAACATCTTAAAGTTCAGGTCGGTTACTTCGCTTTGAAGAAAGTGGTGGATCGGAGCATGAATGATACTACCGACCTCCATCTCACAAGGAATCAGTTCCCGAGGGTCGATTTCGGCGAGCCCAACGATAGGGATGACAGCCTTACCTTTAAGAGAAGTCACAGCGGGTAGGCTACCCATCACCTGAACGACTTCCGGAGGCAGACCGATTTCTTCATGAGCCTCGCGGAGTGCTGTGTCCACTGGAGTATTGTCTTCGTCTTCTCTATGTCCGCCAGGAAAGCCTATTTGTCCTCGATGGCTGCGGACCTTCGTGCTTCGCTTTGTGAGAATTAATTTTAAGGATTTCTTATCCGAAAGGTCGCGTACAATCAGGCACAGAACCGCAGATTGCCGATCACCTTTGTATTGAGACCAGGCTGGAGGAAGTGCGAGTAGGTTTTGAACATGTAAGGAGTCCATTAGGAGGACCCCTTCACCGCTATCACGACTCATAGTTCCAGATTACCAAGAAGCTAGCTATTAGAGAAGTACTAGTTCTTGATGAGCTGAAGGCGAGGTCGCTTAGGGTTTTGGTTTTTTTGACCTTGAGTCGTAAGTCTCATCACTGCAGCTTCTAGCTGAGCCATGAATTGTTGGTTCTCTTCGATCGCTTGGTCAACAGTTTCTTTGCCAAATTGCTTACGAGCATCGTCAACAATCTTGTCGGCAAAAGCGACTTGTTGAAGAACCGAATAGCGGACCTTGGTCTCTAGGGCCAGGACGTCGACGCCTTCTTTCTCTAGGGCTTCAGCAATCTGCTCACCTTTACAAAGCTTCCAAAATATATCGCCAAGACGGCGGTAACGCCAAGGGGTAGGGTGATCTTTTCGCCATTGAACTTCATAAAGTTCTCGGGCCTGGCGGTCAGGTATACGCCAATAAAGACGATGATCAATGCAGCCAAATTCTAAAAACTTACTCAGTTTTTCCATAATAACTCTCCAGAAACAGCAACAACATAAGGGCAACAGCAGCAACAGCTAGTGGTTGAGGTGCAAAAGCCGTGACGTCGCTCCAATGCAATAAAAACAGTATCTTATGTGATAAAATGACAAAGTTTTTGACGCTCTTTTAGGCGTGTGTCCAGAATCTAAACAGCTGGTCCAGAGCAGTCCCTTTGGCATTTTCTCAACCCTTCTCCTTGCTGTGTCGAGGAGCCTGAGTGAAATACTCAATCTTAGATTGAGATCATGTTGATCTGCTACCATAATGGGTCTGCTGGCCCGATGAGAACTGTGTAAAAGGAAATCTACATGAGGACAATCACAAAAATCTGTTCACTCCTATTTTGCTCCTCAATGGCTATGGGGCAAGAGTCAAGTCCTCAGAAACCCAAAGGTGGTGAACCTGGGTGGGCCCCACCGAAAAAGCTTAGTTTTACCCCTGAGCAGATAAAAGCCGAGTGTCGCAAGTACCGCAATCGCTTCATTGGCTATTACGGTAAGGTCTATAAAATAGAAGATTGTAAAAGGCGAGAGCTGGATAGCTCTCAAGTGAAATCACTCATGAAGCGGCGGGTCGATGTTCGTGAGGTGGAAAGTGAAACTGTGGCCATGATTCCACCTGGGGAGCCTTTCGAGGCGGCGGAATCCAATCGCTCCTGCACGCAGCTCAATGGTCGCTACCTACTTTCAGTGGGCGGTGATATGTATTTTGTGGAGGCTTGCAAGAAGAGGCTTTTTCCTGACTGGGAAACTTATGTGGATCACTCAAAGAAACGTCGCTCGAAAAAAGTGTATGAACTAAGTGAGCAGGAGTTTGCGAAACTCCAGTCTGGAGCAGAGATCCCTTCAGTTTTGGACCGCGAATTTCGCGAGCAGGAGGTCTTGGAAGCGGAGTCTGATGTGATTCCTCTACAAGAGGCTTGCGCTGGGATCAATGGCCAGTATGTTTCCTACTACTCGAAAGTTTATAAAATTGAGCGTTGCCGCAAGCGTGAGGTTTCTGATCCTTCCAAGCTTCTTAGGAAGCGCAAAGTGAAGCTGCGAGAGCTGAGTTCTGAGCAGTGGATTTCTTTGCCGGAAGGTGAGTCGATCTAAAAAAAGAAAGCCCGGAAGGCATAAGCCCCGGGCTACCTCAATCGTTTGAATAGAACAGTTCTTAGAATCTTTGTGTTAAGCTAGCATAAAACGTACGGCCATAAATGGAGCTGCCGTATAGGAAAGACCTAGAGCTTTCAGCGCCACTTGTATTCTGAGCCCTATGCTTTCCGCCAATTTCGTTTAGAACGTTGTTAATTCCAAATGTTACGTCACCGTTGTAGTTATGCTTCCACGAAATCGAAGTATCGTATTGGGTAAACTGATCATATTGGTCGTTGTACTCACCATCCTGAGCACCTTCAACAACTTCTGGATCTGGCTTTATCTTTGAAACAGTTTTCGCGAGGAGGCTCCAAGCTAGTTGGTCGTATTCAAGTGTTAAAGTATTGTTCCACTTCCATAGAGGGAAGCTATAGCTCGCATTGTCGCCAAAATATCGCCCTTTTAGATCTACTTTGGTTCCATTGGCCTTAGTTTCGTTGACAACCATGTTCTGGGTGTATTCCGTGTTTAATGAAAGGCCTAAGTCACCGAATCGATCGAAATAGCCACCTTTAAGTTGCATAAGTTCAAGATTTCTCTCACCGAGGTTTTCTGTTGAAAGAACGGCTCTTGCGACCTTACGCTCTGTACCTTCACCTTCGAAAAGTACGCTGTTCGGGCCTGTATCTTTATTGTCATTGGCATCATCAATGACATCTTGTAAAGCCCTTGTGTTGAAAAGATTTTTGATGTTGTAGGAAATATAGTCCGCTCTTGCAAAAAACTTACTACTAGGCTCCAAGATCAAGCCTATGTTGTAACTTTTCCCTTCTTCTGGTTTTAAGTCTTTATTGCCGGCATTGCTGTAGTAAACTTGGTACTCTTGTCCAGATGTACAGTTATCGGGGTTAGCTTCACAGTAATTTGTGTCTTTGATATACGTGTAGCCTCCTCCGCCTTCCTGGTGAATGTCTGATAATTCTGGGGCTCGGTAGCTTGTTCCATAAGACGCTACAACATTTAGAAATGAGGTAGCTTGTATCTTGGTGCCGAAGCCATACGTGAATGCAGAATCGAAGTCAGAGAAGCTATCGAAGCGCAATGAAGCATCAAGCTCAATTCCTTGATAAACAGGTGCAATCGCTTCGGCGAAAATTGAACCAGCTTGGCGTTGGCCTTCACCACTGACTGAGGCAGATCCAGTATAGACAGGCTGCTTATATGAGGTAAAATTCTCAACATCGAGTGCGTCAGGAGTTTGCTTGTATTTCTCCATTCTTCGATTAAATCCAGCAGCAACTGCTAAAGGACCGCCGGGCAATTCAAAAGGCGTCTCGCCAGAAATCGTTGCGTGAAAGTTTGCAGTGGTTAGAGACTCTTTAGTTACCAAGTCACTAACTGTATTGTTTAGCAAAGCTGAGTTTCTGTTCGGATCAATTGGAGTATATTCTGGGTTGAAATCGGATGGGTGAAAAAGGTTCTCGTATTCGTTCTTATTAATGACGTTATTGAAGTTACGTCGGTTTGTTGACTTGTAGCTGGATATGCCTGTCTCTAGGGTCCAGAAATCACCGATGTCGGTTTCAATACTCGCGTTTCCACCATATGTCTTGTCGATGTTTTCATTAGTTCTTAGTGGGGCAGCCGGATCTACAACATAAACCTCAGCGCCATTTCCATCCAAGCCATCAATATATTCACTTGCAGCTGTGTTTCTAAGAATTTGGCGTCGACCTGTCTGGTAGTTATATCCTGAAAAATAGTTTCCGTAGTTACTGTCTGTATTCTTATAATCGTAAATCAAAAAACTGCGGAAAAGAGTAGTTGGAGTAATCTCCCATGCGATATTATTAGTTGCAGACCATCCCCACTGCTCTGGGAATAACTCCGAGTCATCGCGCTCTTTCAATGCACCTTGGCAAAATGTGCCTAGACTAGGTCTAACAGCGAGGGGCTTCGCATTGCCTTCGGGGCAGTTGGCGCTGGCTTGCCATAACTCTCCCTCAATCGGGTTTCCACTCTCATCAACTTTTCGATATGAATACGTTCCTTCTGGATGGAAGTATCGGCTGTAGGCATAGTCACCATTGCCATACGAGAGATCGCGATCGCGGCTAAGTACTTTGGATTGTTTGTTGTAGTTCAAGGTTGTGAACATGTTCACATTACCAAAACTGGTTCCGTTTGTTAGGGATAACGTAGATTCATCTCCGCCTTTTTCTTCAGGCTTTGATTGGTATAGCTTTACAGAGCTGCCTTCAACATCCTTCCTCGTGATGATATTTACAACCCCTGCCACAGCATCCGAGCCGTAAATGGAGGATTTAGCTCCAGCGATGATTTCGACCCTTTCAATGATCGAAACAGGTATGTTTTCTAGGTTTGTACCCCCGGTATATTGAACTTTAGGGAGGCGGTTGCCATCAAGCAATACAAGCGTTCTACCTGGTCCTAGGCCATAAAGGTTGGCTGTCTGAGACCCTGAGCGGATATAGCCGCTAGATCCTGAAAAGCTTCCTGATGTAGAGAATGTTCGGCCTCTTAGTAGGTCGCCTACACTGGTAATACCCTCTTTTTCAAGATCGTCTCTACTAATTGTTATTTTAGGGTTGGAGGATTCCACGGAAGTTCTTTTGATGCGGGAGCCTGTGACTTTGACTCTTTCAACTTTCTCACCGTCTTGGGCTAATGCACTGGGAACTGGGATTGCCAGTGCCGTAAGCAAAACCGAAAGGCTGTATAATTTGCTACTGTTTGTCATGTATACGCTCCTCTTGTCTATACAGGTCATAATGTAGGTATTACCACTCATTGGCCGCCCAATCAAATTAAAAAACTGCATTGTGTTTTTATAGTTATCTTAAGAAGTAATAAATTGACTGAGATTTTCCATAGAAATTTTTAAGATCAGAGACTTACTGCTTGAGACTAATCATTAGTAGTTATTATGGAGTATGTAAAATGGACGCTGTTAGGGCAGCTGCAATATCAGCAGTGCAAACTGACCATGATTGGTAGATCTATATTGTGATTTTTTCCATGAGGTACTTCCCGATGAAGTTTTACAGCAGGCTTTCAGGTACTGGCGTTTTGTTCAATCCTAGTTTCATGTGGTCAAGATGTCCAGGAGCAGAGTAAGCTCAAGTATCAAGTCCTTCATAACTTACCCAGATGGGCTCATCGATACTTCAGATACTATCGATGTATGTTGGTTGGGAGGAGATCAAGCAGCTAGGGCTCGGGTTAAAGGACAAATCGATCGTGCTTTGACTGAATGGTTGAAACATATTGGACATGAAGATCCGATATACACACAAAAAAGCTGTACAAGATCGATCAAGGATTTTTCAGTAGAGTTGCGTCCAGGTTCAGGGCGAGCCTTTGTCAGAAATTTCGATTCAGTTGTTCTTTATAGTAACTCCACATACAGAACAGTTCTCCATGAGATCGGTCATGTACTTGGATTGGCGGACACATATATCGAGGATGTTTGGACATGTAAGGAGGGACAACCAGATTCGATTATGTGCAATCAATCTACACTAACCCAAGACGATATTGATGGTATTAAGAAGCTAAATGCAGATGAGAAACGAATGAACCCCTCACCAAATGGTTGTCAAGTAGGAGTTATTTGTGACAAGTAGCCTTCACTCCAATACATGCACTTAGGCCTAAATGCACTACCCCCGTTGCCGCGGGGATCTTTCCTAAATCCGCCGCCCACCCTGCAAAATATCCTTCAAGCGACTATTCATAAACGTCTTAGATACCCAAAAAATCTCAGACAGCTGGCTAACAATATCCTTCTGAATATCGATATTATTCATCTCTTGCTTAATCAGGTAGGCTGGCGTCAACAGCTTTGCAGCAAAAAGGTTGTACTGAACTTCGGAAATTTCCCTACCATGATCTCCAAAATCATTGGTAACGGTAATGCCTTCTTTGTCGAAGAAGAACTGACCCATGGCCTTTGCGATGCTAAAGCGGATGAATGGTCGCATCTTTACATCCATGGGGTATTCAATCACGGTTTGATCCCCGAGGTTGGTGAGGCGAATCTTAGCTAGTTCTGTTTCTTCTTCAGTGGCTTCAAAGGGTTTCATCGTGAGACTTGGAAAGTGGGAGACGATCTCAGGAAGGTAAAGGGGGGCTTCCTTAAATTGGATGGTCTCGTGAATCCTTGTTATGACCTGATCTATGCGATCTTCATCGATGGTAAACTGGTTTTTGAATTCCTGCTCTTTTTCGCGGGTCCAGGTGTTAGCGTGCTTGCGATAAAATTCTTTTTTTGCGGTATCGAATAACTTGGGGTCTATTTCAAAGTGTCCATAGCCGCTGTACTCTTGAAATGCTTCCCAATCCGCCATCTCACCTGAGGCAACATCAACCACTAGTTTTTCATCGACACCAAGGTGCTTGGCTATCGACTTCATGGCTTGGATAGAGCGGATATTCTTCTTCCCCTTCTTCCAGTGGCTGCAGTCAGCAGGGTCAAACCCAAGAATCTGACCCACGTCCTGGTCTATAACCCGTATTCCACCAAATTTTTGGTCTAGCACTTTGCGACAAAACTGAAAAAGACTAGCCGAATGGGGATACTTGATAGATGTTTCTCTTTTCATGAGCGAGACACGCCTCCCTATACAGGTGCAAACACCAGATAGTAACAATTCGTAACCCCACTATGCCAAAATCTGGTGGCGTCACGTGCTAACTGCTATTTACTCAATCTTCCCTTTTCCTCCTTTTAACACCATATTATGGGTCGGTCAATCTAGGTGTTGAAATATTTCCAACTGCTGTTTTCACATCTGTGGATTTCTAGTTGGTGAATCTCTATTCGCAACTTAAGGCCGACTTCGCTGGCACGGTAATGTCTCGACGGTAAAAATCTGCCTACTGTATTCCGCTTGGCTGGGTTTTAAAATGATAGGTGGCACACTAAACTTTGTGAGGTTGCTATGTCCCCGCTATTGGCGATCGCAGGCATCAGCTTGAGTCTTTACTTTGTTTTCACCAACCCATCATCTGGCTTCCAAGGGTATTTTGATAAGCCTTCTATGATTCTTTTGGGAATCATGCCACCCAGTATTATGCTTCTTTCTCACTCCTTAAAAGACTTCTATGTAGGTTTTGTAACCCTATTTAAGGCTCTATTTACGACCAGTCGCAAAGAGACTGAAGTCATCAATGTTCTGACACGATCGTCTCAAATGGTGCGATCTGAAGGAATCGGGTCTCTGGTGAAAGTTCGCAATCAGGTCGGTTATGATCTACTACGTGACGGACTTTCTCTGATTGTCAACGACTTCACACAGGAAGAAATTCGACATAATTTACAGAATAAAATTAATTCCAAGCAGATGCGTATGAGCCTCGCATCGAATCTTTTTGAGAATATGTCAAAGGTCAGCCCCGGTGTCGGCATGATTGGTACCATCCTGGGCCTGATCGCGATGATGATTAATCTTAAAGACCCTAGTCAGATCGGTGGTGGCATGGCACTGGCAATGATCACCACCCTCTATGGTTTGCTGCTCGGTACAGTGGTTTATGCTCCTTGCTCCGAAAAGATCTCACTGGAGGCTGAAAAGAGCTTGGAGATCGACCTGATGGTGCTCGAAGGTGTGACGAGCCTTAAAGCTAAGAAATCTAGCGTTCACATGAAAGACATTATGAGTACCTACTCCAACCGCAACCAGCCACAAGGCCAAAAGAAAGCTAGGAGTCGCTGATCCTTGGGAGAATTAGAAGGCATTAAAAAAGCGAAAACTAAGAAAAGCGAAGCTCTTTGGATGATGACCTTTGCTGATCTTAGCTTTATCCTTATGTGCTTTTTTGCCTTACTTATTTCCTTCTCTAAACCCAACAAACAAAAGTTCGATAATGTTGTAAATGGGATGGTGCAGACCCCGAAGTACCAAACCAAAAAAGAGGATGGATTAAAAGAGCTGGCACAGAAAATTAAGAAAGAGATTAAAAAGCGAAAGCTAGAAAAGTCCGCTCAGGTAAAGCTTGATGCAGATGGATTGGCCATCGAGCTTAAAGATCGTTTAGTTTTCCGTCCGGGATCAGCAAAGCCATCTCGTAGCCTCCAGCGGGAGGCGTCTAAGGTCATGAAAATTATCTCGAAGTCGCCCGAAAAGTATAAGATCACCATTGAAGGTCACACAGATGACACACCGTTGATAGGCCATCGAAAATACGCTTCAAACTGGGATTTGAGTGCCGCGCGAGGGATCTCTTTGCTCAATCATTTCGCGGGTAAAGGTGTGCAAAGGTCACGAATGCGGGTGGTTGCCTATGCTGATACCAAGCCCAAGGTGGCAATCAGCGGCCGAAAGGGCGAGGCGCTGCGCCGGGCCAGGGCTAGCAACCGCCGGGTTGTGATCCGCATCGATTAGAGACAGTAGAAAAGCAAACTTAAAGTGATTTTAGTAGCATAAGTCCCGTACACCAACCCATCCATTCCCTAATATCATTATTGACCCACCTTGACAGGCTCGAAATCGGATTTATGCTCAAACTTGTGGGTAAGTGTCGACGGAACTGCTGTTTCGACGATATAGTAAAGAGCGAGCGTTTGTTAAGCAATGAGAGTTTCAGCTGTAATTAAGAGGTTGGTGGAATATGACGGACAAACAGATCGTCCCAAGATCCCATGACGAAACTGAAAATGATACAGGAGTCGTGGTCAAAGAAGTCGTTAGAGCAAAGAAACCACCCCTGTATAGTGTGATTTTATTAAATGACGACTACACTCCGATGGAGTTTGTTGTCAGCATCTTGGAAAGACACTTTAACAAGGATCATGCAGCGGCAACAGACATTATGCTGAAGGTCCATAACGAAGGGCGAGCAATTTGTGGTATTTACACATACGAGATCGCCGAAACCAAGGTCACTTTAGTGACCGAAGAAGCAAGACAAAGCGGACATCCATTGCAGTGTGTCCTGGAAAGGGCCTAGGAGGTACAAGTGCTTAGCCAAGACCTTGAAGTCAGTTTGAATTTGGCCGTTAGTGAGGCGACGAGGCGTGGACACCAATTTATTACGGTAGAACACATCCTATACGCTTTATTACACAATGCTACAGCCAGGGAAGCGATTGAAGCCTGTGGTGGTAGCATTGAGCGGGTTCGTGACGATTTAGAAAAATTTTTCGAAGAGCATATTGATGGTAATGCTCTTAAACAAGGCCAGCTGCCACAGCCCACGATTGGTTTTCAACGGGTGATCCAAAGAGCAGCGCAGCATGTTCAATCTAGCGGCAAGGAAAAGATTCAGGGATCCAACGTTCTGGTTGCGATCTTTTCTGAAAAAGACTCTTTTGCCGTATTCTACCTGGAGAAGGAAAAGATCACCCGCTTGGACGTGATCCAGTACATCTCTCACGGCATCACGAAAGAGGGCGGTGAGGAGTCTACGTATCTCCCAGGGAGTAGCGAAGGGGAAGACGATCCATCAGCAGACGGCGAAGCTCCCGGTCGCGGTTCAGCCCTGGAGAAGTATGCGGTAGATCTATGCGAGAAGGCTCGTGAAGGTAAGATCGATCCTTTGATTGGTCGTGACGAAGAGCTTGAGCGAATCATGCAGATCCTTTGCAGGCGCCGGAAGAATAACCCACTTTGCGTGGGTGATGCTGGTGTTGGTAAAACGGCACTAGCAGAGGGCCTTGCGGTTCGTATCGTCAACGACGAAGTACCGGATGCACTCAAGGGTACACAAGTTTTCGCTCTCGACATGGGGTCCCTTGTTGCCGGGTCTAAGTTTAGGGGTGACTTCGAACAACGTTTAAAAAATGTTGTTCGTGAACTACAGAAATATGACAAGCATTTGCTCTTCATCGATGAGATCCACACGATCATTGGTGCTGGTGCTGTTGGGGGAGGAGCACTGGATGCCTCTAACATTCTAAAGCCAGCCTTAGCATCCGGTGAATTGAGGTGCATGGGTTCGACGACGTTTAAGGAGTTCCGAAGTCATTTTGAGGGCGATCACGCTCTTACAAGGCGTTTTCAAAAACTCGATATCAACGAACCGACGCGAATGGATGCTATCAAGATTTTGCAAGGGCTGAAGAGTCGCTACGAAGACTTCCACCATGTGAAGTACTCCTCTGGTGCGATCAAGGCCGCTGTTGATCTCTCGGCTCGCTATATTACCGATCGCAAGTTGCCGGATAAGGCCATCGATGTGATTGACGAGGTCGCTGCTTCTGTGGCCCTTAAGAAAACTGATGCCAACCGCGACAAGCGCAAAACCATCTCTGTGGACATGGTTCAAAATATTGTTTCGAAAATGGCAAGAATTCCTGTCCAGAAGGTCACTCAGTCTGACCGTGACTCTCTGAAAAACTTAGGCGACAAACTTAAGTCGAAAGTCTTTGGCCAAGATGATGCGATTGACTCATTGGCAACGGCCATCAAGATGTCTCGCTCTGGGTTAGGCGAAGAGAATCAGCCTATCGGTAGCTTTCTCTTTAGCGGCCCAACAGGGGTTGGTAAGACAGAGGTGGCCAAGCAGCTAGCCAATGTGATGGGGATTGAGTTGATTCGTTTTGACATGAGTGAGTACATGGAACGGCATTCCGTGTCTCGCTTGATCGGTGCACCTCCGGGCTACGTTGGTTTCGATCAGGGTGGCCTATTGACCGAGGCTGTAAACAAAACGCCTCATGCGGTCTTGCTCTTGGATGAGATTGAAAAGGCTCACCCCGAGATGCAGAATATTTTGCTGCAAGTGATGGATCATGGCACTTTGACTGATAATAACGGTCGTAAATCCGACTTCCGCAACGTAATCATCATCATGACTACCAATGCGGGGGCCAAGGAGCTGACATCCCAGTCCATTGGATTCGATCAGGGAACCAAGGCAAAGCTGGATGGTAAGCAGGTGTCTAAAGCGGTGAAAGACAGCTTTTCACCAGAATTCCGCAATCGTTTGAACGGCATTATCACCTTCGGGCCGCTACCGTTCGAAGTTGTCAAGATGGTCGCTCGCAAGTTTATCGGCGAGATCAACTTGAAGCTAGCCGAAAAGAAAGTGAGCCTGGAGTTTGATGAAGAGGCCGTGGAATGGATCGCAAGGAATGGCTATGAAGAGGCTTACGGTGCCAGACCAATCAAGCGTCTGGTGCAGGAGGAAGTGAAGAAACCTCTGGCTGATGAGTTGCTATTCGGCAGCCTTGAAAAAGGTGGCCTTGTGAAAGTCACCATTGAAGACAAGAAGCTAAGATTCAACTTTCCGAAAAAGTCATAAGACTCGCTGCCTCCTATCCGGGAGGCAGCTCTATGCCCTTCAAACAACCACTCTTGGTACATTGACTGCCGTTCAACAGTAGAGAAATCTGATCAATCGAGGTAAAACACCCTATTGCCGTAGGGCTATAGCGTCTATGTGACTTAAGGATGTGACTATGACTAAAAAAAACATACTTTCTGGAATCCAACCCACTGCTAATCTGACACTTGGAAATTATCTCGGGGCCATCAAGAACTGGGTCAAGTTGCAGAATGAGTACACCTGCTTTTTTATGGTTGTTGACCAACATGCTATCACTGTTCGTCAGGAACCAGAAAAACTCCGTGAAAACACATGGTTTGCTATTGCCACCTACATCGCTTCTGGTATCGATCCCGAAAAAAGTTTTCTGTTTGCGCAATCCCACGTTGGCCAACACACTCAGCTGGCCTGGGTTTTGAATTGCTATGGCTATATGGGTGAGCTCAACCGGATGACTCAGTTTAAGGACAAGTCCACCCGGGCGGGAGCAAACATTCCAGTCGGCCTCTACACGTATCCGTTGCTTATGGCAGCAGATATTCTGCTTTATGACACTCATTTGGTGCCCGTGGGGCAAGACCAAAAGCAGCACGTGGAATTAACCCGTGATCTTGGGCAAAGAATGAATGGACTCTATGGGGATGATACCTTTGTGGTGCCGGAAGTCTACATTCCCAAAGCGGGGGCAAAGATTATGGATTTACAAAACCCGACATCTAAAATGTCGAAGAGTGCCGAATCTGAGGCGGGGACCATCTTCTTGGCAGACTCCGCCAAGCAGGTTGAGAAAAAGTTAAAACGGGCCATGACTGATTCAGGCTCGGAAATTACCTATGATCGGGACGGGAAGCCGGGAATCTGCAACTTGCTTGATATCCAGTCAGCGATAACTGGCAAGAGTACCGAGGAGCTGGTGCAGTCCTACGAAGGTAAAATGTATGGCCACCTTAAAGTCGATACGGCTGAAATCGTCAATGCTGAGCTTGACCCGATCAGGGCACGCACCCAAGAGCTTCTTTCGGATCGCACTGAACTAGAGCGCATTCTTCGCAATGGTGCTGAAAAGGCTCGCGAGCGAGCTGAGCAGACAATCAAACGAGTTTACGAGCGGGTTGGCTTCGTAATGCCGTAGAAAGCAGGTTATGGAGATTCGAGAGTTCGCCGAGGCTATTCTTTTTGGAACAAGTCTCAAAGATAAACTACTTCGCCCAGAAGTTTTAACTGATGATCAGCCTTGGAACTCCATCGATCGCCCGCAATTCCCAGGCCGACCCCTGATACTGATGCCGGGTTTGAAAACCCGGCGCCCGTTTCCTAAAGATCACCAGCTTGACCAGGGCGAAAACCGAGCGGCCATCCTTCACTTTTTCGCCAATCATGAGCTGCTTGCCATGGAACTCATGGCCTTAGCCTTATTAAAATTTCCAGACGCTCCCAAGGCCTTTCGGCGGGGCATTGCCGAGACCATTTTCGAAGAGCAAGACCATATGATCCTTTACCAGAAGCGAATGGAGTCTTTGGGTATGGAGCTCGGCGAGATTGCTGTGAACGACTTCTTTTGGAACTCGCTCAAAGACATGGCTTCGCCCATGGATTATGTTACAGGCATGAGTATGACTTTTGAGCAAGCTAATTTGGATTATAGTCGCCACTATATTAGGCTCATGAATAGAATTGGCGATCATGAGACCTCTACCTTGCTTGACAAGGTTTATCAGGACGAGATTGGACATGTGAAATATGGAGTCACGTGGTTTGATCGTTGGCGATCCCATGAACGGAGCCAGTGGTCGTCTCACCGTCTTGCTATGTTTGGCAGGCAACCCCTAACGATCGCGCGGGCCAAAGGCATCGGCTTCGATCGTGATGGTAGGCTACGGGCAGGTTTTAGCGGAGAGTATGTAGACGCAATGGAAGTTTTTGAAAACCCTAAAGGGCGATGTCCTAAGCTTTATTGGTACAACGCAGACTGTGAGCTGGAAAATGCCCATGGTAAACCAGGGTATTCGCCGAGTGCTGGGGTGAAGCGTTTGATGGCAGACTTTGAGCTTTTGCCAATGTTCGTAGCAAGCAACGGCGACGCTTTGCTTTGTCAGAATCCACCGAGCTTGTCTTATCAGCGCTACCTAAAAGATCGGATTGGCAAGCTCGTAGAGTTTATTCCTTGGCAGGGAAGTAAGGCAGAGCTAAGGGACCTTTGCGCTTATCGAAGTTTCTCGGCTTTGCAGCCTTGGGGTTGGACTCCCCGAGCTAAGGAATTGGAAGCTGCTATCGAAGCGAAGTCGTTTCGCTTTCAAAAAGGCCCTGAGTTTAACATGTCTATTAAGAGCTTATTTGAAAAGACTCACTGCCCTGATCTGCGCCACGGCTTACGCCAGAATCCAGACTGGGATTCTCTTATGGGTCCTCAGGTATGCGATGGAAAGATTGCCTTTGATAGCCAAAGTGTCTGGAATATGATTCAAGGGCTTCACGACTCAGGGCTTCATGGGGTAGTTAAGTCGCCTTTCGGCTTTTCCGGGGCTGGTCAGTGTCGCATATTTCTTAGAGAGTCTGGCAGTGACTCCCAAAGAGGTTGGATTGCCAAGCAGCTCAGTTTGCATGGCAAAGTCATTGTCGAGCCATGGCTTGATCGAGTGCTAGATGGGTCGTTAATTTGGAACCATAGTGATTCTGATGTTCAGGCCACGTTTTTCCTCACTGATGATAAGGGGCGGTACCGAGGCCATAAGCTCGGCCCCTTAGCGCAGAAGATCGCGCCTAGTCTTCGTCCCTATGTTTTGGGGCACGATCACACCGGGCAAGCCCGTCTTGATCAGATCTTAAAAGCTGGGAAAAAGCTCCAGACTTATGTTCGAGAGAAAGGTTACAAGGGACCAGCAGGAGTCGATTTTTTTGTGTTTCGTTGGCCTCATGATGGGCAACTGTATTGTAAAATACTCGGTGAAATCAATGGCCGGATGACCATGGCTCATGTTGCAACTGCCCTAGAAAAAAATCTCCGTTTGCAACGCCCTCACCTTTGGCTCACGATAACCCTATCAGAGGTCAAGCAAGCGGGCTATGACTCGGTGAAGACACTGGCAAATGAGATTAAGGAACAAGTTGCCAGTGAACAAGATATTTTGTTTACGAATGACCCTGAAACAGCTCTTGGTGCAGTTTCATTTTTACTTGGGGATCAGAACGTGCTTAGACTATTGGACAAAAAATTCAACCTGCATCTGAGGGGTGATTGATGGCGAGTTTAAATTGGGAATCGGTGGGAGAGGGTTTTCCAGATTCTCATCAAAATGATGAATTACTACTGGTAATCACACGTGAGCAAAGCGAGCAGGAAAACTGGATCATTTCCCTAGAGCAAGAAGCGATCCCCAGCCTTTCCAGAGAGATCGAATACCTTAAGACCTTTGTTGGCTTTTCCAAAAGTCAGCACAAACCCTTTGTCGTTGTTCGTTGGACAGCCTTCGACACGCCAAGCTTAGAAAAGCGATGGTTGCTTGGGCAGTTGGTAAAAAAGTTAAAAACTCAATTTGAGTCGATTCAGAAACTAGCAATCTACTTAGCAGGGGATGAGATTGAACCGTGGCAGCTAGCGATGGCCGAGGATACCTTTTTCTCCTACTGTGATCATAGTTATAACGAACTTAAGCTCTCGTCCGTGCGCGCCATGGTGAAAAATCTTGGTGACTTAAGGCAGTGCGATGCCTTTGCTCAGCCACGGCTTCAATACCAGAAAGGCTATCGTCAATGGATCAACGAAGAGCCGGATGTGATGACATCTTTGGAAATCGGTCGACGTTTGCAATCCTTTGCAAAAAGTCATCAGTGTGACTTCCAAGAGTTCGATCGGGAGCGCCTCAAAGAACTTGGAATGAATCTACTGCTCGCGGTGGGGCAAGCCAGTGAGCTTTCTCCTTCACGACTTTATATGGTTGGCTCGAATATCAAGCCAGGCGACCGGCCGTTGATGCTTGTTGGTAAGGGGATAACGTTTGATACCGGAGGCATCAACGTGAAGCCTTATGAAGGCTTTGTCAATGCTATGAAAAACGACATGGGTGGGGCCGCACTCATGAGCAACTTGTTTATGGCTCTGGTGAAAGCTGGCTACGATAAGCCATTAGCATTGGTGATTCCCGCCTGTGAGAATCTGGTGGCGGAACGCTCTATGAAGCCGGGGGCGATTTATAAAAGTTATAAAGGGCACAGCGTTGTTGTAGACCACACCGATGCAGAAGGTCGTTTGATCCTAGCTGATGCCTTGGCGTATGGCGAGGAGCAGCTCAAACCTTGTCTGACCTTGACTGCAGCGACCCTCACAACAGCTGCACTGCGGCAGTTTAGTGGCTACTTTACGCCGGTTCACTTTGCCAATCATCAGTTCGAGTTGAGTCTTCGCGAGCAGGCTCACAGATTTGGCGAAAACTTCACCTTTTGGGATTCTTTTTTGCCGTTCAAGTGGGCAAATAAAGGCAAGGTCTCCGATCTCACCAATATGGGGCGTCTACCCGCCAGCGCCAATATCGGTGGTGGTTCCAACATTGCCGGACACTTTTTGAAAGAGTTCGTGGATGGGCCCATGATCCATTTTGATATTTTTGCCTCTACTTGGAACTGGAGCAGCGATTATCCTGGATCAACGTTTGGTGCTACGGGAGCATCATTCAACAGTATTTTTGAAGCCATAATGGCTGATAGCGGAGATCTTTGGGGTTATCGCAAGCCTTAGATAGAAGCGCTACCAAGATATAGTTGCAAATATTTGCATTTGCTAATAGTCTCCTACGGTGTGCCATAGGAGACTATTATGAAAGATATGATGGGCATGGGCTTATCGCTAGCCTGCCTGCTCCACTGCCTAGGAGCCCCCTTCCTACTTCCGTTGATTCCATCCCTTGGGCCTTGGTTTGATCAAGAGTCCGTGCATGTTGCATTGCTAGTGATTGTGAGTCTTTATTCGGTTCGATTTCTGATGCCTTACGGCTCTGTCATGATTAAGCTTATGTCCCTTCTTGGTTTGGCTTTGTTGGGTCTTGCGTATCAATTCCACGGAGCTTGGTATGAAACCCTCCTCAATTGTCTGGGTAGCCTTGCCCTGCTTGGGGCTCATTATTCCAATATGATGGCAGCTAAAAACTCTGAAAAAGATTACGGCCGGTGGGCCTAGAATGAAAAGGTAAATAAACCATGCTAGATAGTGAGAAAGCTCTGGCCACAGACAAATTGTCAGATGTGGCAGCCGATTCTTCCAGCCCCTGGTCCATAGGGATTGATCAATCGGGAATGACCAAAATTGCGGTTCCGATCAACCTCGATCTCAATGAATTGGGTCATCAAACCCAATTCGCTGAAGCTGCTGTTAGCGTGAATATGATTAATCCCCAGTCCAAAGGCATCCACATGTCTCGCCTCTACCTGCGTCTCACCCAGAGAATGGAGAGTGAGCCTTTCAGCATGAATCTGGTGGAACAACTCTTGGAGGATTTCCTAGCATCACACCAAGACATAAGCGACAGTGCTTACCTAAGACTGGCTTTTAAGCTTCCGATAAAGCGCCCAGCGCTTATCTCGACTCATAGTGGCTGGCGTCTATATCCCGTTGTGATCGAATCTAAAAAAGACGGTCAAGGTTTTCATCATCAAGTGAGTCTAGAGCTGCAATATTCGAGCACCTGCCCATGCTCTGCGAGCCTCTCTAGGCAATTGATTCAAGATAAATTTCGCCAAGACTTTGGGGGCGAGAATACAGTATCGGCGGGTGAAATGCTTGCTTGGTTGGGTAAAGAAAGCTCCATCTGTGGAGTCCCCCATAGCCAACGCTCAACGGCTAAGGTATCGTTCTCACTCGATAATATCTATGGGCTTGATTTAGTTCATCTGGTCCGTCACTTGGAAGATAAGTTACAAACACCTGTACAGACAGCGGTTAAGAGAGAAGATGAGCAAGAGTTTGCAAGGCTAAATGCTGCAAATCTGATGTTTGTAGAGGACGCGGTTCGTAACATCTATAAGGCGATGCAATCGGTATCTTATGCAAGGAGGGTTACCGTGGAAACGATCCATCATGAAAGCCTCCATGCTCATGATGCTCGGGCGATGATCCAGAAGTCTGTGCACTAAATCGAAGGGGCTTGTAGATGCCCCCCGATCATATTGCTTAGTACTCTGGGTCAACGTCGCTGTCTGTAGGATCGTTGTAGTCATCGCTGTCTCCCGGGTCGACTGGGTCTACGGAATCATCGCTGTCGTCAGAGCCTTGGTTGGGGTCAGGTGTATCCATCATATCAGTTCCGCCTAGGCTATCGCTATCAATTGAGTCCATTTCGATGGCTTCTGCCTCTAGTGCATCTGCCTCTCCTACGGCTTCTTTGGGATAATCTGAGTTGGCTGTTTTGCAGCTAAATCCACTCATGAGTAATCCAAGTGTAAGTAGGGACGCATTGATTGCTTGTTGCTTCATGATCTACCTTTCGTTCTTGGGACAAAGGGAGTCACGTGACTCCCAAGTTGTCGCTAGTTTGCTTTCTTTTTCTTCTTTGCTTTGGGCTTGCTGGCCTTCTTCTTTGCAGTTGCAGGCTTCGCTTCGATTACTTCGTTTTTCTTTTTTGATGCTGCTTTAGACATTGTTCTATCTCCTTAAGAAATGTCCAAACTCCTGACCTAGGGAAAAGCATAATGTGTGCCATTAGATTTGGGCGGGTCGAGGCGCTTTTGGGGCTTTGAACAGGGCTAGCAATGTAGAAAATTGCTACAGCGGGGAATCGTATTGCTACATCCTACCTAATTTTACGATGCTTTTTCGAGGCTCACACCCTTACTTTGGGCAAGATTGGCAAATGCATCCTTGTCCACTGCTTTCATCCACGCGTCCTGAGCACTCACCTTGCCTTCCAAGACAAGTTTGAGTAGGGCTTCGTTGAGGAGTATGTTCCCCTTCGACTTTTGGGTCTGCATATGATTCTGCATCATATGAGTATTACCTTCGCGTATAAGTGAGCTGACAGCTCGATCGACAATCAATATCTCCTGGGCCGCACAGCGACCACCCCCGATTTTCTTGACGAGGGTTTGGGCAACCACACCCTTTAGGGATTCAGCGAGCATCACACGGATCTGTTCCTGTTGGTCTGCGGGGAACTGATCAACCAGTCGATCCACTGTCGATATCGCTGTATTAGTATGAAGGGTACCAAAGACTAGGTGGCCCGTCTCGGCGGTTTCGATGGCAATGGCAACGGTTTCTAAATCCCTCATCTCGCCAATGAGAATAATATCGGGATCTTCCCGTAGGGCAGCACGAAGGGCTCTTGAAAAGCTTTCCGTATGTTTGTGAACCTCTCGTTGGTTAACCAGGCACTGCTTCTGCTTATGGACAAACTCTACGGGATCTTCGATGGTTAGGATGTGCTCTTTTCGGGTCTCGTTAATGAGATCAATCATGGCTGCCAGGGTCGTCGATTTACCACTTCCAGTGGGTCCGGTTACCACAACCAGACCTTTGGATAGGTAGCATAGCTTTCGAATCGACTCAGGAAGACCCAATTGATCGGCGGTGAGAACGGTATCTGGTATTTGGCGAAGAACCGCTCCAACACCTTGTAAGTCTCTAAAGATATTAACCCTAAAGCGAGCTAATCCTGGCACGGCATAAGCAAAATCCGTGTCGCTAATGGCTGCAAACTCCCGGCGATTTTTAGGAGGCATGATCGGCAGGAGAAGGCTTTCCATAGTCGCAGTATCGATCGGATCTTGATTGATTCTCAGAATCTCGCCGTCCACCCGGAAGCATATGGGTTCATTCTGAGTCAGGTGCATGTCGCTGGCATTTTGTGAAACCATGACTCTTAAGATTTCATCGATTGGGTTTCGTTGGTTCGGGTCGATCATTTCGTCAGGTAACGTTGCACCGAAGTGGATGGTGGCACTAGACTCTTCGGTGTTTGGCTCATGGGCAGAGGGCATCGACGATAGCCTTGCTGACTCAGGGCTCGGTTCCGGCTGGTAAGTTTGGGCAACCGTGGGAAGAGGTGATTCCTCTGGAGGAACCATAGTGGTTTGGCCTAAGCCTGCCATGGGTGGCGGCTGCTCGCTGAATACGGTTTTCCGCGGTGATGCTGATGTGTTGGTGTGGGTATGGTCAGGCAGATCGGAGACCGCGTCTTGGCTAAAACCTAGGGAAGCTAGGTCGCTTTGAGCGGTGTTTTGGTCCTCCGATTCGTCATCTGGGGCTGAGGATAAGGCCACCCCTTGGAAGGGGTTATCCCGATGCTGAGTGGTAGCGGATGATTCGAAGGACTCTTCAGGGCTTGGGTCCGAAGCCATTTCATGACTCAAGCTAGGGATAGAATGTTCGGCAGAGATTTCATTTTGAGAGTCTTCACCAGTGCTAGGCTCTTCATCGTGGATGGATGAGATGGAAAACATACCGCTAACATCCACGCCTTCGGATAGCGAGGGAGGCTCAGGGGTCTCTTGTGGTTCTTCGGTGAGCTGATTCCAGGTTTGTACGTAGAGCTGATTGCCTTGGGGGGGAATAAACACATACAGGACCGGCTGCTCTCCTGTGCAACCAATCAGCTTGAGCTCACCGAAGTTGACAATCGAGAGCTCCCCCTTAGTGGGCTCCCCCGGTTGACTTGATGAGTCTGGAATCAATGACCGTACAATTTCGTCAACCACGGAGTCTTCCAAAACCCCAAGCTCGGGTAGGGGCTTCTCGTTGGCGAATTGAATGAGGACAGGGGGCTGATTGGCATCAAAGCGAATCCCCTCAACTTCCTCCGTAATGGCAACTTTTAGGGCTTTTTTGAAATTTTCCATAAAGTCCGTCTTGTGGGCATTGCATAAAACATTTAGTGTCGAAGTCTTTTCGGTATTTCATTCCAACACCTTAGGGAATGATAGAATTGAGGTAGGGAATCAAGAGAGGGTGAATTTGTATGAGTCAGATTGCAAAAAGTTTTCGATCGGTGCCGAAAACTGGTGTCATCTACGTGATGTCACGGGCCGAAGAACTGGGCTTTTCTTACCAAGATCCAGATTGGGTCAATCTCGGCCAGGGGGCCCCCGAGACAGGTGATATCGGTGCGGCGATTCCTCGTTTGGAATCGATCATGGTCAATATTGAGAATAGCGAATATAGTCCTGTGGCGGGCAATCGCGAGCTTCGTACCCAAGTGGCTAAGCTTTATAACGAGCGGTATCGCAAAGGCTGCTCATCCCAGTATACCTATCGCAACGTGGCAATTTCTGCTGGTGGCCGTGCTGGTCTCACCCGCATTGCGGCAGCCCTTGGGAACGTGAATTTGGGTCATTTTTTGCCGGACTACACCGCCTACGAGGAGCTATTTGAAGCCTTTAAAGCGTTTGTTCCGATTCCCATTGTGGTTCACGCCAAAGATGGATTCAAGCTGGCGCCAGAGCTACTAGAAATGGAGGTGGTTGCCCGTGGGCTAGGGGCGATTCTACTATCGAATCCCTGCAATCCAACGGGCGAAGTGATTCTGGGGGATGACCTTAGAGACTTTGTTGATATTGCTAGACGAACATCCAGTTTCCAAATCTACGATGAGTTCTACTCCCACTATATATACGACAGCCAGCATCCCTACGTAAGCGCTGCTCGCTATGTGGATGATGTTAATCGGGACCCTGTGGTCATTGTCGATGGACTTACCAAGAATTGGCGTTACCCAGGGCTAAGGCTCTCATGGACCATTGGACCTGAAGACCTGATTGATCGCGTGAGTTCTGCAGGCTCCTTTCTCGATGGGGGGGCGGCTCATCCGATTCAGCAGGCAGCCATTTCACTTCTTGATCCAGAGGTTGCGAATGGTCAGGCGGCAGCCATTCAAAAACATTTCTCTGAAAAGCGTCGCTTCATGATGAGTGAGCTTAAAGATATGGGCTTTGTGATGCCTAGCTCCTGCAACGGTAGTTTCTATTGTTTTGCTTCCCTGGAGAATCTTAAAGGGTTTACTGACGGTATGGACCTCTTTGAGCAGTTGCTGAAGGAGAAGGTGATCTGTGTTCCAGGGGAGTTTTTTGATGTGAACCCTGGGCGGCGACGGCGTCATATTCCCTCGCGTCTTAAAGGCTATGTGCGGTTTAGTTATGGTCCTGAGATGGCGGCATTAGAGAAGGGTTTGGGGCGTCTGAAGGATCTATTAAGTCAACGCTAGCCGTCCCTCAAGCCCATGGTGTTTAAGGTATAGATTGCCATTGTTTTGTAATCGAGCCCTGCCTTGTTTGCTGGTATAGTGTCGCCTCACGTACTGAAGAAGCATTTACAAAGGAGTTAACGTGATGACGAGAACTTATAGTAGGCGAGGCTTTTTTAAGGCGACATCCTATATGGCAGCAGTGCCTTTTGCCGGGCTAGTGGCTGGTAATGTTGTCATGGCGGTCACTGGAGAGGGTTGAGGCTTGGTTCGCAAACTGATCAAAATAAAAGAAGTTCACTGAATCAATTTCAAAAGCATCAATCGTAGCAAGCTCTATGACATTGGTAGTCTGGTGATAACTCGACTGAAAGGGTAAAAAATGAGACTCACTGCCATGGGCCTGATACTCCTTCTTCTCTGCTCTGTAGCACATGGAGAGCTAGTTCCAAAGATTCGCTTGGAAATCGACTTTGGAACCCTGGAAACAGATGTTCAAACTTTCTGGTACCCTTGGCAGGGATCTAGCCGCACTCTTAAAAAAGACTCTAGGGTTTTTGAAGATGCCTTTAACTATAATCCACTCAATGTCACGCTAAGCAGCTCATGCGGCCTCAACTATGTGGCACGTAATGGCAACTTGGATGTTTTCTACCATTCACTTACCCAGGATATCCTTTGTGCTTGCACGAAGCTTGGTATCGAGCTAGACGGCCTCCCTCCGGGCGACTACGACGTAGGCTTTGCTTTCTTTGATGAGCGAGGACAATTAGACCATAGACTCAATATCTATCAGCTCACAGGCAGCCAACGAAAGAAGGTACAAGAAGTTAATACCGCGATTACAGTCCCAATTGGTCCTCTGAAGCTTGAAAAGATTCCCTTCAAAATTGAAAGTGAAGGCGAGCTGTATCGCCTAGAGATTATTTCGCAGGGTCCACCAATCATCGTCAATGGCATGGTCGTGACACTCTACGAGGAAGTGGGGGCAAGCAACCCTGATGATCCCGGTCCCGATCCCGATCCCGATCCCGATCCCGATCCCGATCCCGATCCCGATCCCGATCCCGATCCCGATCCCGATCCCGATCCAGAACCTGGTCCTGAAAAAAAGCCGATCGAGATACCTACCAGTGAACTGGCAAAAGCCTTTATGATAGATGGACAGCGGCAGGAATACCTTTGTCTTGGAGACTATATTGGATTTCTCTTTTTGGGAGCGTATCGACCTTCGTCTGGAGAGTGTGTTTTTTCCGATGGTGTGGGTAACTTAAAAACAACAGGTTCCAATGTGAGTCTTCTACAGGATAACAATAATTTTAAATTTACCTTTGATCGAAGTAAGGCCATTGATATTGAACGCACAATTTCTCGCACCTTATGTTTCATTGATATCGACAGCCAGCGCTACGCTGGCATCCTTAGTATCCGCGATGGTTCTTGTTTAGCTGTGGATGGCTCGACAAACCGAACAGTGAGGGGAGATAACCCTTACTATCTATCGTTTTGATTTCTAGGTCAGGGCTGGAGTCGGCTTAAAATGGAGCCTGCTTTTTTGCCTCTAGGAGCCGCAGCTCTGGGGTATTTAAGCTCCACCACTGGCTTTTCCCATCGAACATATCCAGGCTCAATCCCCTAGAAAAGTTGATACTGGCTGGAATGCACTGCTGTGTGCTAACTATAAAGCAACCATTCTTCCGCCGTTGTTGAAGACCTTTCGTAAAAGGTACGTAAGCCCAAACATCTCCTTCAAAGGCCTTTGCAGCAGAGCTAGCGGCCCAATGACTGTATACCCCAGGTCCTGGGTGGCCCGTCTCGACCTTGGTATCTGTAAAGCTACCAGAAAACTCTAGTCTCTTATTTGATGTTTGGTTGATAAACGCAAGCTTGAAACTGTGGAGTTGGTCTTGGCGATCCGTTTTTCTAAGCGTAATTTTGTAGCAGCTTTGAGGCTGAAGGTGAAGGGTATCCCGTAGTACCTTAGGAATGGATTGACTTGAAATAGACCAGACATCGCATTCTCTAAAAGGAAGAATATGTTCTTTGATACCTAGGCTTGATGATAAGATCCGTTCTTCGTTCATACGAAGATCAAAGGGCCAAGCTTCTGACTCAATTCTGCCAAAGTAAGGGCCATCAAAGTAATCTGATCGCAATCGGGCATCGATGTGATTCCCCATAACGAATACGGAGTCATGCTTTAGGCCAAATACATGACCTAGTTCGTGAAGGAGTAGATGATGAACTTTCTCAGCTTGAGTGCTAAAGCTATCGATCCAGATATAGCCGGGATTCCAGCGTGTCTCATGATTGTAGCTTCGGCGTATGGCCAGCCCTAGCCCATCTTCAGATTGGAGATACCGGTAGCTATCGATTAGCTGGTTGGAGACTCCAAAGAGAAACACTAAATCTGTGGTTTCTTGGCAAGCTTCTTGTTCGAATTTAAGTGTCATAGCTGGTGCATTGAGGCTGATGAGTCGATCGATCTGCGCCTGACCCAAATGGTAGCGATTCAAAAACCCTAGCCACTGATCGATGGATTTGCGTACCATAACTCTTAGCCTTAGTCTTGAGATGGGGTATTGGGGAGCCCGTTCGATGCAGTAGCGAACAGTCCGATCACTGCCCAAAAACCAAATGTTATCTTGAGCTAAGGACCCGCCGCCGTTACCCGACCAACCGCCCCCTTCCTGCTCAGCCAAGCGGTTTAAATCGTATCTATGGATTTGCCTCCGGTCAATCTTGGCATCGATAGCGTCACCAAGAGTTAGGGAGTTTGCGATTGTCGCGGTTTCAAAAGTTAAGATTAATAAAGTAGTGAGAATGCTCAATAACCTCATGTCTGCCTCCTTCGGTTCAGTCTTGACTTTAGGCTGACCGTGGGCCATTGAATACTAAAAAATAAATATATATGAGCCTTAAAATTGACGATTAGTAAATGAATACCATCCTAGAACATGATTGCTACCGAGATGTCATCTTGGCTTTCGTCAAGGAAACTCACTGTACCCAGAGACAGATAGCCCAGGAATCCGGTATTCACACCAGCTATTTTTCGCGGGTGATGAAGTTAGGAGCGGATTTCTCCAATGAGCAACTCTATGCTATCGGAAAGGTGCTTGGGCTTTATAATTGGCGGCTGGATTATTTCTTGCTGCTTGGAGATTTGTCTCGAAGTGGTCTCCACAGTCACAAGACATATATTAAAAATAAGATCGATGAATGTCGACGGATGCACTCCAAGGTGATTGACAAGCTTCAGGGTGTCTGCGCACCACTTTCTGAAGAAAATATCGCCACCTACTACAGTTCGACTCTCACAGCACGTGTTCACATGTTGCTTACAATTCCTAAGTTCCGTTTTCATGTGATGATGCTGCAAAAGAAACTGAGAATTTCTGAAAAGCTACTAGGCCAGGAGCTTAAGAAACTTGAGCAATTGAAAATTATTTCACGGGAAGGCGGTGAGATTAAGGTTCTCAAGAGATCCATTCACTTAGAAGAAAGTCATCCAGCATCGATCGATAATCATAGGAATTGGCGAATTGAAACCCTTCATAAGCTGAGTCATGGTGAGGCGAGTCATGCAGATTTCCACCTCTCGGCAACCTTTAGTGGCAATGAAAAAACTAAGATTCAAATCAAAGAAATTCTGAAGCAAGCCATCGTTGAATCGCAAAAAAAGGTGCGAGATAGTCAGGATCTAGATGATGTGTTTCATATTGGGATTGACTTATATTAGATAGAGAGGGCTCGCAAGCGAGCCTCAGAGTTTAGTCTGTGCCGTTACCTTGGATTACAAGAATATTGCCTTCAACATCATAGAAAGCAACAGCGCAAGGAGCTGTAAAGTGGATGAAAAGGTCAAGAAGACCTTTACCTTCAATGCGAACCAATTTAACTAGGGAATCATCGCGACGAGTGATCGATGTGAATTTTCCGGCAAGCCTCATGGAAGTTGCAACGCTGATATGGTTCGTTTCAGGACGATTTGGATTTGTGTATGCGCCTTTTGTGTAGAAAACACACTCACTGAGTGCATTCTTCTGTTGGCTATAGCTGCTGACTTCGCTTACAGTGCGGCCTTCAACTAGCTTTTTAAATGCAGCCTTGTCCATTACTTCAGCATCTAAGAAGTTGTTGTCGCGGGCATAATCGTTGCCAGTCGCGCGGTAAACTCCATCCATGTCATCGGCAAGAGTGTAGAGCGCCTCCACAGAACTAAATGCGATGCTGGAAAGCAAAAACTGAGCAAAAAGGATGGCAGTGATTTTCATGAAAATCTCCTAGTTTGGACAACATGATGGTTGTTCGTTGAGTATTTTTGGGGTTTTAAAAATAGACCTGAATTTTTCGGCCGAAGGGCTATATAACAAAAACTTGGAGGAAGATGCCATCCTAAAATAGAATTTTTTTAGGTTTTCAGTCGAGCTATCGATAAGTGTCTAATTTACAGGTTAATATTTCATAAATCCAGATCGATAGTGTGATGTCTTCCCTGTGCTGGCTTCTCAGACTAGTGCTTAGTCACATTGGATTCTCGGCTAGGCGTCGAGGAATGAATGAGGAGATAGTACTCCCGTACAGCGACGATTGAGAGACGAAGACAACAACGCAGAGAACCCAATGTGACTAAGCACTAGTTCATATGTTGAATTATAACAGTCTCTTCATGGTGACGAAGTCTTTCCAATAAAGCTGGTAGGTCAGCTACCGGCTCCGACCAAAAGTCCGAGGCACTTAAGGCATCCTTTAAACTTAACTCCCCAAACCTTTTATCTCGCCAGAGATGTATAAACTTCAAAGTTCGGAAGGCATCGAACCAATGATGAAATTGCTTCCAAGCCCCATCCAAAGTTCGGGCACGGGTTTTCGCCGCTTTGATGGCAGACTCGGTTTCTGTGATATTCAAAAGCTCGGAATCACTTTCAAGAGATAAATCGCCGCTCCACTGCAAGCCGTCTTTGAAAGATTGTCCTTCAAATATGGCAGCTTTCACGGCATTCAAATAGCATCGCAATGCTATAAAGCTCGCCGGGTGATAAACCATATAGGGCTGTCCATCCTGGAGCATGGTTTCGATTTTTTGTGTGCCCTGCCCTGTGCCGAACGGCACCCGATGGGAGCGCCTATCTTGAAGAATAACGGGTTGGCCCCTGGCTTGATAGACCTCTCCAACTTTTGCCAGTTTATTGAGTAGGTAGAAATCTTCTCCGGCCTGACGTTTGGGGAACCCATGAACAGCTGCATAGGATGGTGCATGAATTGAGATCGTGCTACCGATCGTAGGAAAGGCCCAAGGAGAGCCAGCTGAGCGTAAACCAAGGACGTAGTATCTTAGCCATGATTCGTAATGCATGGCTGCTTGCCAGTGGGTGGTTTGCTCCTGGCTACTACTTGGCACGTGACGGTAGCGATGAAGAACAGTCGAGGCTTTTTCAGGAATCTGATTTTGAAGCTGACTTAGGTAGTCTACCGGTAGCCTGGCGTCACTATCAGTGTTATGTATCCATGGACTTTTCAAGACTGACTGCTGGAAAAGTGCGAGTCCGATATCAGCTCCAATCTTACGAGCTAAACCCACTCCCTTCTTCGGGGGAAAACAATGGTCTCCAGTGCGATCTAAGACTAGCAGGCTGTAGCTTGGTCCTTCCCCAAGGTAAGCCCTCGGGGAGGTTTTCAAAGGCTCAAGTGTATATCGGTTTTGTAGGTATGCAAGGGTCTGCTGGTTGCTTTGTTTCAGAGTTTGATCTGTATCTGGCCCTTCATTGATCAGTAAGAATACAAGCAAGTGGCCGCTTTTTTCCATAGCGTCAAGACTGTCGAGGGTGCCAGGAAGTAGCTCATGCTCACCGCAGCAAGGTATTGCAATATAGTGATCCCACTGCCTATTCTTTAGGATTTGAGCCAGTTCGACTGCCTCTGGCTCGCCCTGATTTTTAAGGTACTTAGTATTCATTTCAGACCCTCCGAGGAGGGTCATAACATAATAGCCGCTTAATCGGTATACACTTTGGCTATATTCTGTCGCTATAGCTCGTAATCCACGCCCTTTTGGGTGTCTGGCTACTTGCCAAGAACTTTGAGAGCAAGGTCAGCGCGTCCGAATGGAGCTGATACCTGGATGCCTTGAACGCTATCGCCAAGTTCCTCGACCATGGTATGAGCGATCTCAACTCCCACTTTTTTAGCGTCCTCGGGTGACTGAGGCTCAGCCATCCGCTTCATGATTTCATCGGGAATCACCACACCAGGAACCTCGTTGTTCATAAACTGAGCGTTACGGAAGCTAAGCAGAGGCCAAATCCCAGCGATGATCGGGATCTTGATATTCTCTTTTTCAATATGATCGATAAACTTATAGAGCGCTCTCAGATCGAAAACCGGTTGGGTGATGGCCCACTCGGCACCGGCTTCCACCTTGTATTTGAAACGCTTCATTTCATAGTCGAAGTCTCGGTGCACAGGATTAACACCAACGCCAATAGTTAATGCTGTTGGTTCTCCAATCGGGCGACCACCTAAGTCAAGGCCACCATTCAGTCTATGAACCATATTGGTGAGGCCAATGGCATCAATATCAAAGACGCCGGTGGCATCGGGATAGTTGCCAAGCTTGGGAGGATCACCAGTGACAAGAAGCATATTACGCAAACCAATGGCATGGGCACCCATCATATCAGATTGCATGCCTAGAAGGTTACGATCCCGGCAGGTGTAGTGAAGAACTGTTTCAATTCCAACCTTCTGCTCAATCATCACCGACGTGAGAATAGCACTCATACGGGCGCTAGCACGAGGGCCGTCCGGGATGTTGATGGCATCGACGCCAGCGTCTTTTAGCTGTTTGGAACGCTCTAGGATTTTATCTGGCAAGACGCTCGATGGTGGCAGTAACTCGACGCTGGATACCATCTGACCATTGGCGATTTTTTGGGCCCACTTGGATTTTTTCTCTAGAGGAACCCGTTCACAGCCTTCGGCACAGATATCCCCAGAGCTAGTGTGTTCGATGCTTGAAAACTCTGGTGACAGATCTCCTTCTGAGTGTCGCATCGCCTTCTGGTGGCGGAAGGCCTGAGCCATGCTTTTGATATGCTGAGGTGATGTTCCACAGCACCCACCAACAAATTGGACACCAGCCTCAAGAAAGTGCTTGGTGAACTCAGCCATATATTCCGGGGTGCACATGTAGATTGTGCGGCCGTCTACCTGTTTGGGAAGGCCTGCATTAGGCTGCACTACAATAGGGCAGCGTGTTGTATTTTGAATCTTCTTAACAGCGGACATGATTGGTTGAGGGCCCACAGAGCAATTAAAGCCCAAGGCATCCACGCCCCATTCTGTAATCTTCTTTATGGCCCACTCCGCCGGAGTACCCACCGGCATTTGACCTTCTGGGTTAATGGTGATCATGGCAATCACAGGCATCTTCGGGTTTAACTCTCGCGAGGCGAGGATTGCCTGCTGTAATTCTGAGATATCACCGAAAGTTTCCAAACTAATCACATCAACGCCACCATCGACCAGCCCTTTGATCTGCTCTTTGAAGGAGTTCTTTGCCTCTTCGAAAGATGTTGGACCCCAGGGCTCAATTCGCACACCTAACGGCCCTACTGAGCCAGCTACATATCCATCAGGGCCTATGGCCTCGCGGGCTATACTCGCAGCCTTCTTGTTGATTTCATAGGTTTTGTCGTGAAGGTTGTGAGTCCGTAGTTTAAAGGAGTTAGCTCCCCAACTATTGGTCGATAAAACCTGAGCCCCGGCTTTCACATAGTCTTCGTGAAGCTCTCGGATAAGGTTTGGATTGCTGAGGTTAGCTTCTTCAAAGCAGCGGTTGATAAACAGACCGCGATTATATAGTTCAGTACCGGTAGCACCATCGAATAGTAAGGCTATTTTCTGACTAAGGACTTCTGTAAAAGAGAGTCGAGCGCTCATAAATTTCAATTCCCAGAGATTCAAACTAAACTGTGTTCATTGACAGTCCAGTCTAGAGGAATCGCAAACAATTAGGAAGGTAAAATCATCTAGCTAGATTCTACAGGTTTTTGATTGCCACTTTACCGTCGGATCGGTCGGAATGGTTGTAAAGCTGTTGGATCAACTCGTAGGGTATGGCTAAAGCCTTTTCCTTTTGTATCAATGGAAATAGGACGAGCAAAGAGCGGCGAAAGTTACGATGCTTGACGAGCAATCCAGAGTAGAGAGTACCCATGTTTATCTCAGTCAGTATGGGATGGTTGTTTTGATGAAGGCGCTCGAATAGTTCCATGGTAGATGTCCAAGTGTCCGTTTTCAGGCTCATCACAACTTCGTTCGTAATGTGGCAGCGAATTGACACAACTTCAACGCACTTAGGAATAGTCGGTAATACTAAAGGGCTTACCCAAGATAGGTTCAGTGAATTGTCCTTTTGCAGGGACTTCGTTAATCTTTGAAATTCAGTTGGTTTCGGTTTTAGGCCCCAAAGAGTCTTAGCAGCACCCTTATACGACTTGTTCAAAATCTGCGACTGAGCCTCCAAGATTTCTCCTAAGAGGGCATAGTGGCCAAAGCCCTTGGCAATGCTGGCTGAGGAGGCAAATAGCGATATGCTCAGTAGTAAGCAGAAGGTTGAGTACTTCAAGTTCAAGATAATGTGTCCTTTCTCAAGGCGAGAATCAAACAGGGGCTTAGAGCTAGGAGCCAGAATCCTGGCATTGGGGCAGAAGCGCTAATGGAGCCGCAGCGACTTGGATCACTCGAAGGTTTGGGTGGATTCTGAGCAATCGCATCAACTTCTTTCTTAACCTCATCTACATCACCCTCCAGAAACATTGCAACATAGGGACTTGCAGTGGCGACGTTTACAACCATTTCACCACGATCACCGCCATAGCCAATCTTAATGCCACCCCAGTTTACCCCGAGCAGATGACCTGTCGTACGATTGATCAGTGCCGAGCCACTACTGCCCTTGAGTTGGTCGCAGCTATGTTTAATACCAAATCCAAGGCTTAGGTCTAGAGCCCATTCTTCCGGTGGAAATGGGCCTAGGGTGTGGCAGTCGCGAGAGGTAATCTGGGCGAAAGGAAGTGGAATTTGTGTGTCCAAATCCATATGAACCTTACTTTTTAGCTCTGGATCACTCTCGTCTATCTTCGGGTAGTGGATGATTACAGCACCTTCGCGACTTTCTAACTGACTGGGATCAGCAAGGGTTAGTGGTGAAAATCGTTGATCAGGAGTTTGGTCCAGCTCGAAGGTGGCTAGGTCGAGGATAGAGTCGCTGCGAAAAGACCCTAGGCGACATCGTCGTACCTCTTTATTTTCGATATCAGCTTTTAGAAAGCCAAGAAATACCTTTGCTCCCTTGCAATGATTTTCAACTAGACCGGTTGAAGCTTGGGTTTTCTCTTCAATGTCCTGAGTGAAGCAGTGATGATTGGTAATCACACGGGGAGCACTTTGAGGGGTTTCCCCTTCTATGAGAGAACCAGAACAGAATTTGAGTTGACCGTTGTCCATGGGGACAGTGATGAGAGCAGAGCTGTGTGATAAGCCTTCAAAGGGCAGACTCTCTGCCATAGGTTCGAAAGTGGTGATATCGTTGGTTCCGATGATATACGCAGTTGTACTTATCTTAACGGGTTTCTTGCAGCTAACTAAGGCAAGGACAAGGCTCAGAAGGTAAGGATACTTCATAGCGACCCAGGTGTGGTGGTTGGGTTAATGATAAAATTATATCACTGAATGAGATCATCGGAAAGCGGCCTAGGAAGGCCACTGATTGCCTAGGATTAGAGATCCAGGTCATCCTCCAAACCAGAGTCATTGGCTGGCATGATGGAGTCACTCTGGCCGCCAGATTGAATTCCAGAAGGACTGATATCTTCCTGCTCAGCAGTTCCAGAAGCTTCTTCGTCCTCGTCCTGGAAGACAATAGCGGAGTCCTTGGCGTCTTCATCATGATCAAGATTGATCTCTCTCAGTTTCTTTTCAGAGTATATTTGAGCTTCGAGACGTCGCATCAAAAAGTTAGCTCGACGCTTGATATCCAGGTCATTGGTAGATTTATCATCCACCACATCAGCCAAAATTTTGACGGCTTTTTCCTTCTTTTGAAAACCATAGTTCTCGATAATAGCTATGTAGTACTTCGCCTGCAGATTATCGGGGTCACGATCTAAGATGGTTTCGAAGGCTTCTTTTGATTCTTCGTAGTCCTTGATTCGGCTGGAGGCTACACCGAAGCCAAGCAAGGCAGCGGTGCAGTTACCACATCGATTCTGGACAATTTTGAACACGTCACGGGCAGCGGCACCATTACCCATTTCAAGGTGAAGGTGACCGAGATTTAAGCCGCTTGCCACTTCGCGGTTATTGCCTTCGAAGGCTTCCTCAAACTTAACCATGGCCCGGCGAAAATCCGCGAAGGTAGCTCCTGGTTGGTTTAAAATAGCGAGTCCCTGGATGTTGGCGGTTTCTAGTTGCCCAGGATGATACTTTTCAATGAGTCGGCTGTAGTAGGCCGAAAGGCTAAAGTTTTGCTTCATTGCCAATCCAATAGATAGCACCTGAAGAGCAACCATATCCTTCGGGTGGTTTTCTAGGTAAGCTCTCGCATCGTTGATGGCAACATCCCACTCGCGGGTCCCTAGAGACGAATAAAGCTTCATCTGATCACTGTTGCTGGTCTTTCGAATATTGATCCACTGATCGCGATTCAGTTCGCTCAAGATATCCTGGCCGCTGGTTTGATGAACATGTATATCAGCGGAACCTTGCTCAGTTTCTTGATCACCTGAGCTTGTGACACAGCTAGTTAAGAAGCTAATAGAAAAAATAGCGAAAGCAAACGCTTTGATTACCATGATGAGTCTCCTACATCTGCTCCGAAGTCGTCAGAAGCTTTTTCCATCACAGGAGACCACTGCACAAAGCCGTTTCCTGCTGTACTATTTGTCTGGTCAAATTCAAGTTGTTCGTCGTTTGTCCATTGAACTTCCCGAGACCAATCAGGGGTTGTTTGGCCTTCCTCGGTAATTCCAAGGGCCTGGGCATCAGCTTCACGGGATACTTTGTCAAGGTAAGCGATAATGCCAAGCTTTCGTTCCTCAAACTTGCTGACGATGCTTTCATCGAGCGTCTGTGGAATCGAAATATCTTCAATGGCTGTTAAGGTATTCTTAGTTGTTTCAGAGAGAATCATCATTGCAGGTGCGCAGAAGCTGGATTCTCCGATTTCACAAACTGCGTCGAACTTTTTCTTCACATCAGAGAATAAAGCATATTGCTTGTCCAAGACCTTCTGAGGATCTGTTAAACCTAGGTTGAAGAACTCTGCCTTTGTTCGCTTGCTATCCGCTTGTGCGAGGATCAAGCGAGCCTGTGCTAATGCCTCACGTACAGACCGCTGGTTGAGAGAAAGTCGATTGATCTTGCTTTCCAGTCGTCGAACTTCTTTTAAGTTATTTCCTCTGGCAGCGATCTTAGTCTCAAATGAGTAGACTGTGGCCATGGCATCGTGATCATGAGATCCCATTTTCTTGACTTGTCGCGCTCCCCATTTAGCATGGCGAACTTCACCATGGCGAGCTTCAATGTCCATAACGGCTAAGGCTGCCCTCAAGCGCTCCTCAGGTGGAACTCGATTATCCTTGCTCTGATCCTGGTAGATGCGAGCCGCATAGCCGTAGATTTCGCGACCAATATAAAGATCAGCTAGAATGCGACGCACCTCTAGAGTCTTCCGGTTGTGAGGATATTTGTTGACGAATCGTTGGTAGAAAAAGATTGTCTGTTCTTCATAAGCCATTGGTATCGACCACTCGCCACCAAACAAGAGAGCTTGTTGCTCCATGCTATTATTAGGGTAAGTATTCACCAAAGTCATCAATGTTTCGATAGACTCAGGGTGATTTGCATTATTATGGTAGGCTTGTGCTAGCACGAAGAAGCCTTCTGCTCGACGGCGATCTTTCACATAAATATCGGTGAATTCTTTGAGCTTAGCAATGGCATTTTGCCAATCGTTCTTTGCAAAAAGCTCCTTACCGCCGAAGAATAGAGCGTCAGCAAGCAGGATGTAGGCACTATAAGTCTTGCCCTTAAATTTAGGTGTAATACGGAGTTCCATGGCAAGGCGTGAAAGATCTTCCAAAGACTGCCACTGTTTTGCACCTTTGTACGCCAGCGCCATAAAACCGGTAGCAAGCTGGGGATGTCGACCTTTTGGATTGGTTTTGATTTTTGCCAGCCAGTCACTGAAGGCTTCCGGACCACGATTGAGGTTGATTTTAAGAAGACCAATATGAGCTAGGTCGGCCCAAGCTTGGGTGCTTTGGTATTTTAGTTCCATCATAGCCAGGAGCGTTGTCCGGTTCTGTGGACGAGCCTTGTTTATGCCATTCCAAGGTGCAGCGGCCGGCCAGTGAGCAAGAGTTCTCTGGGATGCAATGGCTAGATTTAGGAAATTAAAGGATTGCTTACCTGAAGCCTTATCTTTCAGTGCCATATAGATTTTCACAGCCTTTTGATGCTGGCCAGCCCTGGCATAGATCTTTGCGATCTTTGATTCGATTGTGATTTTTTCACCATCGGAAGCAAATTTCTGGAGATATCGGTAGGCCGCAGCGATGGCAGCGTTACGAACATTGGCAGTGGTCTTGGTACGAAGTCCTTTGGCAAGCTCGCGATTGATCAGCTGAGCGTGCTTCGCGCGAATGGTTCGGTAATTCTTTGAGCTTTCTTGCTTGCTATACTTTGTTTGGTACTGAGCAAGGATCTTCTGCATTGCTATGCCTGTCTTGTGGTGGCTATAGCGCTTCTCATAGAGATTAATAATTCTCATGTCGATTTTTTCAACATATGGGCTACCAGCTAACTTGTTTGAAAGCACACTATACTTAGAAATCGCTTTTCTATAGTCTTTCGACTTCATATCACTGATGGCAATTCGCTCGATCATGCCGTAACTTTCAGGTAAATCCGAGAAGTGGCTGATTTTAAATGGGTATGATGCCCAAGATGCGTTTCGTCCCTCAGCACTGCGCCAGACGCCAAGAGTATAAGAAAAAACGGCGCTTTTTTCTTTGCGGCCTAAGTTTCGCGAGCGATAAGCAGCGGCTGCTAAGTACTTTCGGTATGAAGAATCTGTCTTACGGACCCGTCTGCCCCGAAGGTTTAGTCCGGCCAGCTTCTTAGCAATGACCAGTCGTCCTGAAATACCACCACGCACAGGCATTGAGCCGATCACACTCCGGATGAGTTTGATACCCTTATCAGGGTTCTTGTACTCAGCCATATACATACCTTCTAGGAAGGTCACGCGACGCTTGAGGTAGCCATTCAAATGGTTTTGAACTTTCTTAAGGGAGCGTACCGATGATCCTTTAGCACTGCTTGTGAGGTACCTATTCGTGTAGAGATGATAGAAAGCTCGTGCTCTTTGGGTATTGCTCTTGGTAAACCGAGCTAGTTCAACAGCATAGTAGTTTGCATTTTTTTGGACATTTGTAATCTTTGAGTCGATAGGGCTGTAGTTAGCTGTGACTGTTGTTCTGCCTTCTTTTACATCAATCAGAAAGTAGGATAAATTTTGATACTTTAGATAAAGGCTTTCCAGCAGCTCTAGGCGTCTCAGGCCCCTCGCAGTAGGAAGTTCTTGTCTTTGAAGATTGATATCTTGCATGATGTGCTCGAAGCCAAGGTCGTCGCGCACCAAGTTTTTAACCAGCATGGGGTCTCGTAGAGATTCATCCAGCATGGGGACGTAGCGACTTGAATAGTTCAGAGGAACTATCGGTCGCTGGGCTAGCACCATTTCGCTAGCGAACAAGCTAAAGAGTAAAAAGACTAATCGTTGCATTGTAACGGGCTCCACTTCTACAAATTTCCGCTCGACTTCGGGATCAACAGACTTGGGTCTGGTACCTTAAACAAAATGCAAGGCGGAGGCCATTCGTACCAAAACGTAAGATCCTAAGATTGTTGCAGATTAGAACTCTTTTTGGCTATCGGGCTGTACGGGACATAGTGAGCTGTCAGGTTTTTCTACAGATTTTTGAATCGTGGCGTGTAGCATATAATAGTAATAATAACAGGAATTTATTGTTGTTTCTAAATCTCAGCGATCTTGCTGGAAACGTTGCTGAAACTTGAGTAGCTGCTCGGAGTAAACTCGGCCTTGTTCGGTCACAGGGGGGCGGGCGTAGAAGACGAATGCGTAGAATGCTAAAAGGATGAGAATAGCAATGGCTAAGACTCTCAAATCCCGGCCATACTTCTTAAAGCCATCGACAAACTTTTGATATCCAGATCGGGTGTCTTTGGGTTTTGGCCGGTAGAGAATGGGAACATCATCTTCCTTGAGACTAACTTCCTCGGGAACATCTGTTGGTGGAGAAATAATGATATCGCTGTCTTCAGCTTGAGGCGCCGGGGTGCGCTGCTCTTCGAATTTAAGGGGGGCTACCTTGAGATTTTCAACCTGACGTTTCATGTGCTCCCCAAAGAGCCTCACAACATGTTCAGCGAGTGCTACTCGATCCTGGTTAAGCAAGTCTGATAGATAGCCATGCACTCGGTAAGGGAAGTTTCTAATGTCTGGGTCGTCATGGTGAAACGCTGCTGTGACTTTAGCATAGATCGCTCGCGATAAAACTTTTCGTAGTAATGGTGACTCAATTCCTAAGATCCCATAGTTGCTTATTTCATAGGGAACAGCTAGCTCGACTGATTCTGGGTGAATCTTTACCAAACGAGCGGATAAATTGATTTCAGCAAAGGATAGAGCATGATCTTTTCGAATGTAGAATGTTGTGGCAGTTTCAGAGTCGTGATTTAGTTTCTCTAACTTGCGGTGCACGATCGCCGAGAAATTTTGGGTAAAGCGAGTCATATAGATGAATTCCTGTTGCCTTTGCTCTTCCCAGTAACTGTAGTAGGTTTGATCGATATTTCGTCCTACGATATAGATTGGAGCATCGTCCCGAATATGCTTCATCATAGTGTTGAAAAGCTCTTTGTTGGCTCCTTTGGTCAACTTTTCCTCGATGAATACGATATCTGGATTCAAAAATCGAGGTTCTTCAGCCATGCTGTTTTTATGGAGCGCGACGTTTATATCAATTTGAGGTGACTTGAGTCGGGAAATCAGCTGATTGCGAATGTCGTAAGTACTGATCGCAACATAAGCTTTATGAGGTACTTTGGTTTTTTGATAAAATAGACCCTCAAGAAGGTCTTTTCGTTTCGTCTTGAGGGCCTCAGGCAAACTCCAATGGCAAATGTAGGCGTCAGAGAAACGATAGCGTAGGTTGGTGCGCTGGTGTTCTACCACCGTAAGGGTTAGCCACTTGGTGCCTAAGTACTCCGCTAGACCGCCCATGAGTTTAAACTTTGAGCCGGGGTCAATTTTCATGCGAGTTTCTAAACGTATATGGTCTGCACCGATCCAAACCATGCGAGCAGGGATATTCACAGCACAAATATTTCTGAGAGTCATCTGAGGAACTGGTTGAGCAAAGGTCGCACCCGTACCGGAACTGGCAAAATCAAATCGTTGGAGCCAAGCTTTATCTTGCAAATCTAAAGGGAGAATATCACGAAAGCCAAGTTGGACTGCTTTGTGGACGAGATCGTTGTCTGATCGTGATAAGGAAACAATAAATCGGGTACCTGCTAGCTCTGGTTGGTCGAGTATATGCTGAAAGCCAGAATATAGGTCGTTGTCATTGAACTCATCCCCAATGATCACGACGCTCGTCCGCCTATGATTGTATTGCTCGAACAGGGAGTCGAAGTCATGAAGGATAATGGGAACAATATGATTATTTTTTAGAAGCTTGATCTTTGCTTCATGTTGTTCGTTCATATGCCTGGCTTCGATGAGCCAGTAGATTCTTTTTGCCTTCATGACGACCCTTCAGCGGTTCTGTCAATTCGATCGGAAAATCATCGCGAGGCTTGATAGGCATCTTAGGCAGTAATTACCTGCTAGGCTTCCGGCGAGACAGATATAATAGAACCTGGGATGCGTGTTTATACACTTTGGATGAGGTTATCCAATGGATCTATCGAGCCTCTTGGGGCCCATTGTCGCACTCGGCATGATTATCGCTGGCATGGTTGCTAAGCATGCGACTGACCTCATTCCACAAATTGCAATCAACCCACCATCTGTGTTTATTGTAATTGGTGGCACCTTTGGGGCGTTATTGGTCGCTTATCCCTTACCCGACTTTATCAATGCCTTCAAAGCTATCGGCACCTGGCTCAAAAATCCTGAAGCGGACCGGGATGCTATTTTAGAGCAAATCCTTGACCTAGCTCAGGTGGCTCGAAAAGAGTCCATTCTAGCCCTGGAGAAAAAGCGCGATGGTATTACGTTTGATCCTTTAAAAAACGCGGTGAAGATGGCGGTGGATGGTACGGACCCTCATGTTTTGACTGAGACCCTAGAAACCCAAGCTCACTTTGCCATGGAAGAGGGTGAAGTTTTTGTCAAGTTCTGGGAAGATTTTGGTGCCTTGGCTCCAACGGTTGGTATTTTGGGTGCTGTTATTGGTTTGATGAAGGTTATGAATGTTCTCGATCAACCAGAGCTTATCGGGCCTGGTATATCTGTGGCATTCGTTGCGACTCTATACGGAGTAGGATTCGCCAATATTTGGGGCATTCCCGTTGGCAAGAAGCTTAAACGAAAGCTAATTCTCCAAAACTATGCCTATGAAATGGTGATTATCGGCATTGAGGGTATTCTTTCGGGCTTAAATCCAAAAGTGATAGAAGAAAAACTAAGAATCTTCACGTCGAAGGCTGGTGGTGAAGATGGCTAGCCGAGGTTTGAGTGGCTAAGAAGCAAAAGTGCCCTGAATTTGAAAACCATGAACGTTGGTTAGTATCATTTGCTGATATGATGACCCTGCTGTTTGCGGTTTTTGTGGTACTTTATGCATTGAAAGAAGAGGGTGCCAAGGACAGCCAGGTAGAGCAAGCAGCGGCATCGATTCAGGAAGCATTTAATGAAGTCATGGAAGAAATTCCTGAAAATCGTCGGGTTGGGCCTACGGACACAGGATTCGGTATTTTTGAGAATATGAAAGGGGATCGGGAAGAGCCCCACGAAGACAATAAATTTCCCGGTAGCTCAGACTATTCCCAAATTATTGGCCGTGAAATGAAAAAGGTCTCTGAATTGATCGATTTGAGGCTTTATGGGAATCAACGATTTAGAGAGCTTCAAGCAAAAGGCCAAGCAAGAATCATTTCGATTCATCGTGATCGTGATGGCTTTCGAGTCCGTCTTTTAGCATCTCATTTCTTTAACCCAGGCTCCTACAAAATCAAGAATAAGAAAGTGTTGGACGAGCTAGAGGAAGTGGCACGCGTGATGCAGGAACTCAATCGACCCATCACCATTGAAGGCCATACAGACAACGTTCCCTTTAACGGAGAGGGATCGAACTGGGATCTGTCTGCTCTTCGGGCATCCAACGTTTTAAAATTCTTCATTCGCAAAACCACCTTTGACCCGACTAAACTATCTGCAGCAGGCTATGCAGATACCCGCCCTGTGGCTAGCAACGCCACTGCGGAAAGCCGAGGCTTGAACCGACGCATTGAAATCAAGGTACATTATGAGTAGATGGTGCTTGTTAATTTTTGCATTGATCTTAGTCGGTTGTGATTGGTACCACAAAGACAAGTGTGAGTGGTATTTGGTCCCGGAGCCCGACGATGCAAGTAAGGTTGAGCCTGGTTGGGTCGCTCTTTGTGCACGAAATTACGTTATCAACAAGCAGCGTTGCCTTCTGAAAGCAAAACTACCGTTTGCTAAAGCTGTTTACGGTAAGCCTTTTAGATATAATACCCTGGAAGTCAAGCCTGGAACCTACCCTAAAGAAGTCTTAAGCATAAAAACCTGCAACGATGACTGAGCAGGTCATCGCACCTAGCTGCGATGGTAGAGCAGCTGTGGGGGCCTTGCATTGTTTCGATACTTTGCTCTGAAGGAGCGAATCTGTTCCTTCGACATTTCGATCGGGTTGTTAAGCACATTCCAATTGACCCCCTCGGTACAGGGAGGATGGGTGAGTGAGCCAAAGTAGTGAAATGACTTTAAGCTTTTTGGCAGAAAGTTGATTACATCAATCTTTTCATCCGTAGGGGCGATTGGCTGATGGCGTGACTTGGGCAGGTATTGAAACACCTTGTCCAGTTCGCTATTGTGCTTGCCCTCAGTGACTAGCACCCCGATAAAGGCTTTCTTACCCTGTTTATTCTCATGTCTGAGTTGAATCTCCATAGGGAATGAGCGTCGCTCGTATTGATGCTCAGAGGGGCTATGAAAGCTGATTGCCTTTAGTTCATAAGGTCTTTTGGCGATATAGGTTTGAATTCCGTGTTTAACTTGCACCTTGATCCCATGGCCATCATCGACAATTTCGTAGTCCATCGGTCGGTTAAAGATTCGAATATGATCGTATAGATCCCACGCGCTAGGGATATTCACGGGACTCTGCTCTTTCCCACGATTGCATACCCTATAATCAGAGCTAAGTCTGGCCCATTGATGGGGGCCACGGTTCCCACGATAATCCCATCGGGCTGCCTTTTTAGAAGGCCTAGGAGAAGGATTAAGTTTCTTTGGTTTAGTAGGTAGCTTTTCCACATGACGATCGTTAGCCATCTTCGGTATCGGTCTCTCAGATATCTGTTCATGGTTGCGATTTTGAAGTGCCTGATCGTGCTGGGAGTGTTCATTGGCGACAGGCAGAAACTTCTCTGGTTCAGGCGAGTCATGGCTCATTGAGCTGTCTATCGTATCTGTTAGGTGCTTCGGCTCACTCGCAGCGGGATCATTATCGCTGGCATGGTCATCACTGGCATGAATGGTGTCGTCCATATCATCTGCTCGAATCGTGCCCTCTTCAAATTCTTGGATCGGTGGTTTTTTTGCGGCAAGCTCCATTGGTTTGAAATCTGTGTCAGGCATCTGGATCTTGATAACTGTGGTGACAATCAAGGCCAGGCTTACTAAGACAGCTAAGCCGTTACTAGGGTTTTTGCCTGAGTCTTGTGCCCAGGCAAGCATGAGCAAAACTCCAATTCCGCCAACTGACGCCAACGGTATCAAACCGATCCAAAAGTGAGATATGGGAATAAAAGATGAGACAGCCTGAGCAATCATGTAGGCCCAAATAGAAAACACAAATATATAAGATACGAAAGATTTAAGGCCACTTGCGATGCGCTTCCAAAAGAAGCAAAGGAATAGTCCTTGGATCAGCAAGCAGGCCATCGTAAAGAGGCCGAGACGATTGGGATTGGCAAGAAGAGCGTCACGAATTCCAAATGCTGTGAATAGGGGCAACGCCACAATGAGAGCTGTGACGATGCTTGAGGGCGTTCCTTGATGTTGCGTCGTGGCGACCCGTCTGGGGCTTTTTTTCTTCTGAACCATGGTCATACCTCCTGTACGGGAGGACCATCGGTAAGCGCTGGCAGATATTGATGAAAAAGTTGCTTCCTGGGAAGCAACTTCTTTAGTTTTAGATAGTTATATGGTCGGGGCTGAGGCTGATCTGCAGCTGCTCACCTTTGAGAGTCTCGGCGACTCTAAGGTAGACCTGAGCAAGAGATACCAAGACATCAGCAGGAACTTCCGGAACAGAGCCTTCCCCGCTAAATCCCTTACTTATCAGAAAGCGTCGGACATTTTCCTTATCGAGCATTTCAGGGGCCTCTCCAGCTTTAACCCGAGCTTCGTAACTAGCTTTGACCCAAAGGCGACTTGAGTCTGGGGTATGGATTTCATCGATCACTATAATCTTGCCGTTTTTATCCCGGCCGAACTCATACTTGGTGTCGACCAGAATCCAGCCTTTTTCCCCATAAACCTCCTGACCTCGGGCGAACAGTTTGAAGGCAAGCTCTGATATTTGCTGCCACTCATCAGCAGTGCAAACCCCTTGTGCTACCAGCTCTTCTGGTGAGGCATCTTCATCATGTTCGAAGGCTGCGGCCTTGGTCGTAGGAGTTATGATTGGCTCAGGGAGTTGTTGGTAGTCTTGCAAGCCATCAGGAAGTGTACACCCACAAAACTCACGGATACCTTTTTGATAGGCACGCTGCATACTACCTGCCATATAGCCGCGTACAATCACCTCTGCTTTGACTGGCTCGCAAGCTTTTACCTTTAACACTCGCTCATTGATGACAGCTTCCAAATGAGTTGGGGCGATGTCCGCTACGTTTTGAAGCCAGAAGCGGGAAATTTCAGAAAGGATGGCACCCTTAAAAGGCACCATGCCGATGTACTTGTCGAAGGCAGTCAGGCGATCGGTATGAAAGATGTAAAGAGTCTCATCCTTCTTTAGTAATTCTCTAACCTTACCCTGGTATGCTTCGAAGCCCTCAGCCACATACTGCGCCTTTTGAGAATCGCTCATTCCATAGTAAGCAAATTGGCGTATTGCCTCAGGGCCGTTTGAACTCGATGAGATCTCGTTCAAAGCCTGGTTTAGAGCCTTCATCTTTACCTCCGGGGATTAGGTTTTCGACAGTCCGTATCTTGTGCGGTTAATCGATACCAGAAGTCCCAGAGCAACGCAAACGGTTAGAAGGAGGGAGCTACCATAGGAGAAAAATGGTAAAGGCAAGCCCACAACGGGGAATACGCCGAGTACCATTGCGACATTGATCACAAATTCCCAGAAGATGAATGAGGCAACACCAACGGCGAGCATTCCGGAAAATGTGTCTTTGGTGTTTTTTGCAATGTCCAAGGCGGTGAACGTGAGAAAGCCAAACAGGGCGAAAACCACTGCTCCACCCCAAAAACCATGCTCTTCGGCGAAGACCGAGAAGGCAAAGTCGGTGTGGCGTTCGGGGAGGAATTTTAGGTGGGCTTGGGTGCCTTGCATGAAGCCCTTGCCAAACAGGTTGCCGCTACCAACTGCAATCAAGGATTGAATGGAGTTATAACCTGTGTTTTGTGGATCAAGGTTAGGATTCAGGAGGTTTAAGATCCTAAGTTTCTGGTAGGGTCGCAAAAGCAGATGCCAGCCTAAAAGGGCAACCAATGGTGACGAGATCAGAACGATGGCAATACTGCGAAGGTCGATCCGAACAAATGCCATTTGTGATACGGCAATTAGAAGGCAGATACCGGCAGTCCCGAAGTCAGGCTGTAAGAATATCATCGCAAAGATCAAGCCGACAATGGCTAGAATCGGGCTAAGGTCTCTGATGCGATAGGGTAGATCGCTCTTATGGGTTGCAAAGAATCGAGCCACCACAATTGCTGTGCCCAGTTTGGCAAATTCTGATGGCTGAAAGCCAATCGGCCCCAAGGAAATCCAACGCTGGGCACCTCCTGCAATCCGCCCGAGAGCAAGGACTACTAGAAGCATGAGGCAAATTGTACCTACAATCCAGTAGGCATAGGAATTCACTTTTTTAATAGGAACCAGCCAGCCACAGATAAAAAATGCTCCTACCGTAACTGCCATATTGCGAAGCTGGGCCCAGAAGTAATGATTGCCACCACTGGCGCTGTATAAGTTGATCAAACCAATAGACAACAAAGCTAAGAAAACCAGCACCAGGAAGCTCACTTGATGACCGGATGATTTTTTGAGGCTATCCTCTCCCAAACGGAATACTTTGCTATTGCTTGGCATGGTCGGCCTCATTTTGTTTTTTTAGGGCGATTTTTCGAGCTTTGCGGATGTCTTTTAACTCCCAGTAGCGCTGGATGATCTTACCAGCGATGGGGGCAGCAGCGCGGCCACCACCACCAATCTTGTCATTTTGAGATACAACAGCGACAGCGATTTCAGCGTTCTCAACAGGGGAAAATGCAGTGAAAATTGCGTGTTCCTTCCACTTGCGACTCACGTCATCCTGGTTCCGGTTCTTCTTAAGTCCGACCACCTGAGCCGACCCGGTTTTACCCGCAACCGTCTGCCCGGGGACAGCAGCTTTTTTCCCAGTCCCTTTGGGATCGGTAACCACATAGCCCAAGATTTTTCGCATGGTGGCAAAGGTTTTGGGACTGACGATATCCACGGTTTTAATTTTTTCGGGGCGCTTTTCAAGCACGGTTTCACCGATGTGATTCGTCACACTACGTACCAGAAACGGTCGCCAAACATCTCCCGAGTTAGCAAGGGCCGCATAGAGGTTTGCCATCTGCATCGGTGTCATGAGGTTGTAGCCTTGGCCAATGGAGATGTTTGGAGTGTCGCCCTTTGTCCAGGGAAAACGATGAACTAACTGCTTCCAAGCGGAGGTGGGGATAAGCCCAGGGCGCTCCGTATTGAGGTTGACGCCGAGTCGTTCACCTAGGCCAAAAGCTTTAGCATAACGAGCAATCTGGTCGACCCCGAGTTCCACACCAACATGATAAAAGAAGACATCGCAGGAATTGACCAAGGCCTTGCGAAGGTTAACGAGGCCATGACCACCCCGGTTGTGGCAATGGAAAGTGCGATCCCCTAAGGTAAAGAATCCTGGGCAGTGATAGGTCGTACTTGTGTTGATGACCTTCTCTTCCAGAGCGGCAGCGGCAACCACAGGCTTGTAGATACTCCCTGGAGGGAATTCGCCTCCTGTTGTTTTATCGAGGAATGGCTTAAAGGGGTTGCTTGTGAGCCTCCGCCAGTCTTCTTGAGACAGCCCTGTTTGCATCATCTCGGGGTCAAACCCTGGCTCGCTCACTTGGGCTAAGATTTCACCCGTTCGCGGATCGAGAACCACCACGGCTCCGAACTTACCATTAAATGCCTCTTTCACTGATTTTTGAAGCTCTTTGTCGATTGTAAGGATCAAATCAGACCCAGGGGTCGCCGATACTTTAGGAAATTGCCACTCTTGATCGGAGTTTTGGGTCTGGCGACCATAGGCATCCACCTGTATGAGGCGATAACCGCGTTTACCCCGAAGATAGGACTCCCATTCGGATTCTAAACCTTGCTTGCCGACAAGGTCTCCTGGTAGGTAGGGGTTATCGCCCAGCTTATCATTGAGGCTTTCCAAAGTTTCTTGATCGATCTCTCGCAGATAGCCCACCATGTGAGGAGGAATCTCTGGAGTATAGTCCCGCCTGGGGGCGACGCGGACCTCGATCCCGGGTAGGAATACTTTGTTAGCTTCAATCGTGGAGACCTCGTGTTGAGACAGGTTGCGTTTGAGGCTGATCGGCAAGAACTTAGGTCGACCACGACCCGATCGCAGGCGTTTTTCAAAGCTACTAACGGGCACGTGCAAAAGACGAGATAAGACCTTAAACGTAGTGTCCTTATCCTGAACATACTGAGGAATATAGACCAGATCATAGAATGGCCGGTTGCCGATCAGAACTTCCCCATGACGATCGTAAATAATGCCACGACGGGCCGGGATCTCGATACGTCGCACTCGATTGCGCTCAGAAACGCTCTGATAATAGTCGCCTTTATAGATCTGCAAAAACCAGAGCCTGAACAAAAGCGAGCCAGCAATCGTAACAACAATAAGACTCGCCCATATAAAGCGGTTTTCAACAAGGATGCTTTCTTGATTAAAAATACGTTTCATTGCGGTACCGGCTCTTCAGCATCAAACCTTAGCCACTCTTGGCAGATAAACATTCCAAAAGCAACAGCAGTGACAATTTTAACAATCTGCTGGATTGTGAAAACCAAGGTCATGCTCTCCATACCTCGGCTCATAAATACAACAAAAACTTCGAATAGATGGACCCACACAGCAGCCAGCAGATAGGTGACAAACCAAGGAATACGATGGCGCCAAGAAAGGGCTAGGCGCACTTGTATGATGAGGTTCACCGTGATCCAATAGATGACTAAATACATTCCCGCGGGCACCGTAGAGCGCATCTCCAGTATCAGAGCAGCGATAAAAGCTAGGGCCGTTGCAGGGAGGGCGTTTTGGCGGATAGCGGTGATCACGATCCATGGTGTCATCAGATCTATGGTGATCCCCAGCACCGACAGCGCGGGTACTATGGTATTTTGGATAAAGCCAATCGCTACGAGATAAAAGACGTCGCGATAGAAGTAACCCGAATTGGGTCGTGGCCGCAATTCTTGGAGAAAGCGTTTGAATTGCACTATAGTTGGGTTGGGGCGCAACCCTTCGACATTAGCCTTCTCCATTGCCAGTTTGCCTCTTAAACCAATCCTTACCAGCACTCTCGATAATTTTCTGGATTTCTGGATCGTGAGTTTCAAGCACGATAACCTCCTCCACTCGCTCGAAATCAACCCAAGGCTCGACCTTGATCGACTGCGAGATATGATCGGATTCGTAGCTAATTTTTACCACTCGGCCAACAGGTAGGCCTTTGGGAAAGCCGCCGACAATTCCTGATGTAATCACCGTGTCGCCGATCCGAATCTCAGCTCGCCTGTTGAGCGTCAGTATAGCATGGCTGCCATAGCCTTGGAGGACCCCTCGAACCCGGGTCCTTTGGAGTAGGATATCGATATTAAAGTTAGAGTCCGATAAAAGGTGAACGTCGGAGAATTTCTGGCCCGTGCGAATGATGCGTCCGACTACCCCATCAGCGGTCACAATAGGCATGCCTACCCGTGCACCATCCCACTCCCCTTTGTTGATCCTTAAGGATCGAAATGCAGAGTCTTTGGAGCTGCCGATAACCTCGGCAACTAGGTGTCGCTGATCGTAGTGCTGAACGAAACCCAATAGCTTTCGGAGCCTGGATATTTCTTGAACCTTTTCATCGTAATCTAGAATCTTGGTTTTAAGGCCGTTGATTTCACTACGAAGATCAGTGTTTTCCTTAGCAGTTTCACTAAGGGCAATATAGTGTCGCCAGGTGGATGATACAAAGCCTGTTGTGGTGTTCCAGGCGTATTCAAATGGGTAGGCGACCTCTTGGAGAAGCATTCCAAGGCTGCTTGTCGTGCTCCAAGGCTGCATGCTTGATGCGAAAAAAACGAAAGGCGAAAGGAGTGATGAAATCAAAACCAATCGCCAAAATATACGGGTGCGAGGAGTTATCATGTTCCGACCAATCTAGAGCCAAGCGAAATTGATATATTTGTTAGAGACGGATTCCCATCGTACAGACAGTGCTTCCTTTCGAAGGAGCACTGATCCGCAGCCAGCGGCTTGTGCCTCATCCAAACATCGATCCGATTAGTTGACTCGGGCACTAGGTTAACGTCACATCGCTGAGGATATCGATCTGGTCGAGAGCTTTACCGCTACCGAGAACAACCGCTGTCAAAGGGTCTTCTGCGATCATGATGGGGAGCCCTGTTTCTTCGCGAAGGAGGATATCAAGGTTCTTGATCAACGCTCCTCCACCTGCGAGGACGATACCTTTGTCTACGATGTCAGCAGCAAGTTCAGGAGGTGTTTTCTCTAGAGCGATGCGCACTGTCTCGACAATTGTGTTCACAGGTTCTGCAATAGCTTCTCTGATTTCTTCGGAGGCTACTTCGATCGTCTTGGGTATACCAGCCACCAAATCGCGACCTTTCACGTGCATGGTCTGGATCTCTTCATCAGGATAGGCCGTGCCGATGGCGATTTTGATTTGCTCGGCGGTTCTTTCGCCGATCAGAAGATTATATTTTCGCTTCAAATAGTTGACGATGGCTTCATCCATCTTATCGCCGCCAACTCTAACGGACTTGGAATAGACAATACCAGCCAATGAGATGACAGCGACTTCCGTCGTGCCTCCACCGATGTCGACGATCATATTGCCACTGGGTTCCGAAATCGGAAGGCCAGCACCAATTGCCGCAGCCATAGGTTCTTCGATCAGATGAACTTCACGAGCACCGGCAGACTCAGCAGATTCTTTGACAGCGCGCTTCTCGACTTCGGTGATGCCGTAAGGGACACAGATTATGATTCGTGGCTTCACCATAGTGCGACGATTATGGGCTCGCTCGATAAAATATCGAAGCATCGCTTCAGTGATTTCGAAGTCGGCAATCACACCGTCCTTCATGGGGCGAACAGCTACGATCGAACCAGGGGTCCGGCCTAACATGTCCTTTGCTTCCTTACCAACTGCCAATATTTTCTTTCCGCCGCGGACGTCTCGTTGAACAGCTACCACAGACGGCTCGTTTGTCACAATTCCTTTGCCCTTGACATAAACAAGAGTGTTGGCTGTTCCAAGGTCTATAGCGAGATCGTTCGAAAACATACCAGCCAACCAGTCGAATATCATTCTGTGTCTCCTGTCGTAATTGCACTAGCCAGTGTTTATATTAAACCACGAACCCTTGTCGCGTCCAAACAAAGAGTTGTATTTTTTTCCTCTTAAGACAAGGAAAATGGATTCCTTCCGCATAGGCCATTCCCCCGTTCCTAACGAGAGACAAGACTAGGAAAACCTAGTTGACATACCTATCGTAATAAGTGAGCCTAAGGGCTTATATTATAGTGGGAATTTGTGCTACACATAAATGCTTTGCAAATCGGCTTCCAATGAGAAGCTCCTTGCGGAGACGGTTCTTGGGTGATTATCATCACGAACTGCTAGGCTTTACCCTGTCAATCAAGTTAGTTTGTGACCTGGGACAAGACTGGAACCATCGTAAAACATTAATGTATTGAGCAAAGGTATAGAAAGGAACTGGAATGTTTAGCTGGAAGGGTAAGGATATAAGCGACCTAGATTCGGGGAAACTAAAACGCAATATTCCTGCATACGTCATCCTTGCTTTGGCAGTGGGCGCTATGACGTTCTTTGGAGTTTGCGAGCCTAGTGGCAACCGTTTGATCGGACCCTCGGGAGTGGCTGCAAGCGTAGACGGGATGGATGTTTCAGCCCTGGAGTTCCGCCGTGCTCATATCAATCGCACACAACAGGCGCAGCAGCAATTTAAAGATAACTTTGACCCAGTCAAATTGGGTATTTCACAGGCAGTCGTGAATGGCTTGGTTGACCAGCTTGTGTACTACAAAGAAGCGGTTCGCAATGGCCTTTATGCATCAGATGACGAAGTTGCCAATGTGATTATTGAGGGGCAGTACTTCCAGAACGAGCAAGGCAAGTTCGATCCAGAGCTTTTCCAACGCTACCTTCGTTCCCAACGACACACCGAAGCTAGTTTCACAGAAGAGATTCGCCGCAGCTTGGTGAACAGTAAACTACGATCTTTTGTAACTGATACCTATCGGGTTTCTCGGGAAGCTGCGAAGCTTGATAAGCTTCTCACCGATACCAAGATCAACGTCGAGTTTGTCCAGGTCAATCCTAGCAATGTTAACGTCAACGTCAGTGACGAAGATATTGATGCTTTTCTAGCTGATGGTGGCGAAGAAAAAGTTCGAAAATACTTCGACCAGAATCCTAGAGAGTTTAATAAAGAAGCTCAAGTGAAAGCACGCCACGTACTGATTGCTTTCCAAGGTGCAAGCCGGGCGACTGGAGATGCAGCCAAGCGTTCGAAAGAAGATGCGAAAGCCTTGGCAGAAAAAGTTCTTAAGGAAGCAAAATCTGGCGACTTCGTAGCCGTGGTCAAGAAGTATACAGACGAAGCCAGTGGTAAAACCAAAGGTGGCGATCTAGGTTACTTCAAGAAAGGTGACATGGTGCCGGAATTCTCGGAAGCTGCCTTTGCTATGAATAAGGGCGAGATCAGCAATATTGTGGAAAGTAAGTTTGGTTTTCACATCATCAAAGTGGAAGATACGAAGCCAGCAGTGAATACGAGCTTCGACGATGCAAAACGAAGTATTGCCAGCAAGCTTGTCAGCAAGGATAAGCGCCCTGAACTAGCGAAGGCTCAAGCGGAGAAGGCTCTCGAAGCTGCTAAGTCGGGTAATGAGGCTGTATTCAAAGAGCTTGGCCTTGAATGGAAAACAACCGGTGAGTTCGCATTGAATGCTCGCTTTCTGCCAGGTGGCCTCGGTTCAGATCCTAAGCTTAAGGAAGCCGCTTTGAGCCTAGAGAAGGCTGGTGATGTTGCTGATTCAGTTGTTGAGGCTAGTGGCTCCCATTACATCCTGCGTCTCAAGTCCCGTGAAGGGGCTGAAGTTGAGAAAATGAGCAGCGACGAGCTTGAGCAGTTGGCTGATAGCAGTCGTTTTCTCGAAGCCTTCTGGATGTACAACAAGTTGACGCAAGATGTGAAGAAAACCTACGAGGATGCGAATCGTATCTATCGTAACGAAGAGTATATGCAGTACGATGCGATCTTAAGATCACAATCGGGCTCTTAGTCGACCAAGAAGCCGCGATCAGCCCTCTTATTAGTGGCTGACGCGGTTCCCTGCGGTATACTATAGCCAAAAACGGGATTGAAAAATGCATCTGTATCATTGGCAAGAGTCTGCTACCACTGGTAGGCTCTAAGATTCAGCTGAATTTTTCAGGTCCGTTGGAAAAATGAGGTGAACTGTGACGGTACTAGTCATTCGCAAGCCCACCAACCTTGAGCAGCATGGTGATGTGGTCCAGAGCCAAGCTGAGAGTGGTGGTTTGGGCAATGCTCAGATCAAGATTTTGCGTGAGTCTCATGACGAGCACTATGAGTGCCTGGACCGAGTTCGGCAAAAACTGCAGGAACTTGCGATTCCCATGATGGAGATCCAACGAGGCGATATGCGTCCCGATGGAAACTTTAGGGCAATCATCAGTGTGGGAGGCGATGGGACGCTCTTGTCCGCGAGTCATGCTGTAGAAACAGATACCCCGGTGATTGGTATTCGGTCATCCAAGTCAAGCGTTGGCTACTTGTGTGCCGGTGGCCTGGAAGAGGTGGATAGCATTCTAGATGCCTTCCATCAGGGGACTTTGACTTTTCAATCACGTCATAGAATCTATGCCCGAGTCTTCAAAGCTGAAGATCGCTCCGAGATCACCACTTTCCCTGTACTTAATGACTTCCTTTATACGAATTCAAACCCAGCTTCAACAACTCGCTACAAACTTACGTTTAAGGATAAAATCGAGATCCAAAAGTCCAGTGGTCTTTGGGTCGCAACGGCTACTGGAAGCACCGCGGCTATCAGTGCTGCTGGGGGAGAAACTCTAGATCCTATAGATGATCGCTTGCAATTTGTTGTGCGCGAGCTTTACCTCTTCGACAATCAGAAAAACGAAGTTGCCAAAGGCTACTTTGATGGAGAGGGGGATCTTGAAATCGAAAACCACTGTGCGAGCGGTATTCTGGCCCTTGACGGAGAGCGAGGTGTCATTCGCTTGAAGTATGGTGACCGTTTGCAGTTTGAACGTGGGCCTGTCATTCGTATAGCGGTTGCTCCGAAGTAGAGGCCACGACTCACCAAGGACTTGATGTTTAGTTCTGGTCGAAGTGAATTATTGGATCGAGACTTCTTGAAGATCAAGTAGTGTAGAACTAGCAATAATTTTCAGCCAGCGTACGGTCGCGGGGCTAGTCAATGACAAACTCATATATCGTGTCGCACTAGTAGTGGCGATAAGTTCACTAAAGTCAGCGGATTCGTTGCCGCTGCTTGCACCTTGGATAGCAATCGTCTGAGACGAGCTGCTGCTGAACATCAGGTTATGCAAGTTGATACTTTCAATGGTTGTTTCAGAGCCAAGATCAATTGTCAGTGTATTTGTGTCAAATGCTTCGAAGTACCAAGGGTCGTCGAACTCGCCGTTGCTTAGTGATGTAATAGTGAAGTCGATACTTGGTGAGCTGGCATAGGCATTCGCGGCCAAGTTCGGTGTAGGTGTGGCGATTGTAAATTCTTGGCTAGGCGTGAGGCAGGACTTCTTCAGCTGTGATTCGTTATCTCCATCAATTTGATAGAATGCTTCGATGGCAAAGCGCACCGAATAGTCGGCAAAGATTGACTTTGGTAGTGAGATAGTAGTCTCCGTACCCTCGACGCTTGACACCCAAATCGGAGAATTGTCATCGGGATTCGCGAACTTGATTTGGTAGGATTCCACTGTAAAGCTTGGAGCGAGCCAGCTGATGTCGATAGTGCTAGCGCCTTCGCTTAGGGTTAGAGGCTCCAGTTTACAAAGGATCAGTTCATCTAAGGCGCTGACTTGCTCCTTGATAACAAATGTAAAACGACCGTAGGGGTCACTAGACTCATCGCCATCGTTGATCAGTGTAATATTGATGGCTCCAGAGGAATCCCGAACAAAGCTACCAGCTGTGACTTCGAAGTTGAACTGACCGACATCGTTGGTTCGAATCTCGTCGAGAAAATAGCCAGGGCTCGTTTTATCGCGGTCGTTATCACCCCAGCTGTAAAATGGGAACGGCCAGAAGGCGACTCTTTGAAAGAATTTTAGTAGGAAGTCGGCAACGCTAGTATACAATGGATCGTAATAGCCGTAGGTGTTCAAGTTTTGAAGGTGGATATAGGTTCTGGCAGCAGGGCTGCCATCATCGTTGAGATAGGTTCCAGAAATCTCGACAATATCTGAGGGATCAAATTGTGGTGATTCAGATTCACTGGTGCTTTCACATGAGCCTATCAAACATATGCAGAAAAGAGTGAGCCATCTCATTGATTCAAAATCTCTCGCTTGTTGAAGGTAAGAATTGCTCTCGGTTTGAAATTTGAATTCGATGTGTAGGTCGTTAGTACTTGCTGGTTGTTTAAAGAACTTTCTTCAATCACAAGGGCGAAGCCATGAATCACAGTACCAGTTTCGATCGTTGTTAGAGTCTGATCGGTAACGTTGAACGATAGTTTTTTGACATTTCCTTGAGATGCTTCAATATCTGGGGTCGCATCGTCTAAATCTAAAAAATCACCACCAGCTGCGAGCCAATCATAGCCATCTGCCAGGCTAAAGCGAGAATACCAATTGGCGAAGGGTGTCCATTCTTGAGCCAAAAACTTCAGGCGGATATTTGCTGGATTGATTGCAATATCTTCCGCGTAGATCTCGATCTCTAAGTTTGCAATAGAGCTAATGATGACATCTTCCTCGTATAGATTTAGAAAGCTTGGAAAGCGTAAGAGGAACCTACTTTCTAGACTATCAATACCAATCGTCGCAACATCATCGTTATAGTCGTAGACTTCACTACCCTCGGTAATTGTGAGATCAATGAGGTCCGTTTCTTCGGCGATGACATCGTCAGCCTTGTCTTCTTCGGCCTTGCAGGCATGGAAGCAAAGCCCAAAGCATATTAGGCTAAAGAGTCGCGAGTAAAGCAAGGCTGCCTCCCTGGAATAGTTCGAGATCAGCCACTGAACCAAACACCCTAGCGTAAACTTGCTCATCAATTTCTTGGTTGGCTTGATGGATACCGACAGCTAGGCTTAGATTGGGATTGAGTCTGACTTTGAGTTTACCATACCAAAAAAATGTGCTGCCCGTTCGATCAATTGCTTCAAAGTCAATATATTCGTAGCGACCCTCTACCGCTGAGACGTAGTCGAGCCCAGCCGCAAAACTAAGCATCCCACTGGTTTCTGCATCGATGCTATATTTCTCGATAGCTTTGCGGTTATAACGTATTTCGAAGGAGTCAATATCGGCTTTGCTAGCTGTTTGCGGAATGAGTGTCAAATAGGAAAGCTCGATGGTAACCGGGTTGCTATTTGATCGAACAAATGCTCCTAGAGCAGCGTGCTGGGTTGTGAAGCCAAGGCCATCAATCTCCAAAAGGCCTAATCCAGATCGGATGCCAAGAATGGCACCAAAATCGATATTTTCGACCAGTAGAGACAGCCCTTTGTAGAGTGCTTGCACGTATCCCACCTTGGATTGGTTGAGGCTGGTTGCTGAGATTTGTAGATCAAATTTCCCAGGCTCATGGAGGTGAATTCCGAAGACAGTGGAATAGCTGTTGACACGAGTAGCTTGAAAGGGTTCTGAAAGGAAAATTGCAGTAGGGCCACCATGAACTTGAGAAAAGGTTGGTTGGCATAATGTGATTATTATGAAGCTAATAACAAGTTTCATCGTCGCGTCCGCTCCTAAAAACCTAGACAAACCTGGGTCCATCTAAAATTAAAGGTAATTCGCTCTCCGTTAATGTCGATTTCTCGCGTGTAACTGGAGTCCTGGAAGGGCGGTCACAATCCAAGGGACTGCTAACTCTTCCGATGGCGGCAAGTCTATTAAGCAAGATTGCTT